>DATDFP010000049.1:0-4204 GCA_036522535.1 Gemmatimonadales bacterium | reverse complement strand
GACCGCGGGGTACGAGAGCAACCGGCGGTCGGAGTATGAGGAGGCGACGACGACGGTCGCCGCGTTCGGAATGCGGGAGCACGCGTACACGACGGAGGCGCGACTCCGCCACTCCGTGGGCTCCTGGAGCGGTGTCCTGGGGGGGGCCGGCGAGTACACCACCGATGATAACTTCGGTGAGGAGCATCTCATGCCCAATTCCAACACGGCGGATGTGGGCGTGTACGGCTTCGAGCAGACGGATGTCGGCCGCTGGAACCTCTCGTTCGGCGCGCGCTACGACTACCGGCACCTCAACGCCGACGCGGACACCCTCCTGGGGAACGGGTCCGCGAGCCTCCATTGGAACTCGGTCACCGGCAACGTCGGCGTGCTGTACCACGTGTCGGAGCCCGTCGCCCTGGTCGTGAACCTCGGACGGGGGTTCCGCGCCCCGTCGGGCTTCGATCTGTTCGCGAACGGCCTGCACGAGGCCACTTCGACGTTCGAGCGCGGCAACCCCAATCTGAAAACGGAAACCTCCTTCAACACGGACGTCGCCGTTCGGGTCTCGAGCGCGTCGGCGGTGGCGGAGTTGGGCGGCTTCGTCAACGCGATCCAGAACTTCATTTACACGGTCCCCACGGGTCAGAGGGACTCCGCCAGCGGCTTTGAGATCTACGACGTGACGCAAGGGGACGCGGTCCTCACCGGCTTTGAAGGGCAACTGGAGTACCACCCGACCGACTATCTCCACCTGCAAGGCACCGCGGACTACGTGCGCGGCCAGAACACCACGACGGACGAACCGCTACCTTCGATGCCCCCGTTCCGCGCGACGTACCTGGTGCGGCTTGAAGGCCGCAGGATCGGCTCCCTGTCGAGCCCCTACTTCTCCGTCGGTGGAGAGACCAACGCCCGGCAGACCCGGCTCAACGCAGCGGAGGCGGTGTTCTTCGCAGACGCGTTCGACGGCCAAGGGTATCGGCCGGCGACCTACACGCTCATCAACTTGGGGGCCGGTTTTGCGCTGCCCACGGGTGGCGGGCGGACCGTGCAGTTTGACCTCCAGTTGCGGAACGCTTTCAACCAAGATTGGGCGGACTTCTTGAGTCATCTCAAGACCAACGCGCCGAACCCGGGAATGGGGCGGAGCCTCGTCGCGCGGGTCACGGCGGGTTTCTAGTCGCGATCGCCGGAGCGGGTCGGTCGGCTCCATCGTGCGGCCGGCCCGCCGCAGGGTGACACCCGGCGTGTAGCTGAGGCTCCCGTCCCGGAAGAAGGGATGGATCCGGGCGCAAGAGCTCGCGGTGTGCGATTCGACGACGGCAGCCGTGAAGGCTCAGAACGCCCCGTCTCACGCGGCGATCGTCCCGCGCGGGCCCAGTCCGAGCTTGCGCATGACGCCCGCCACGATCAGGAGCAGCGCGTACATGCAGACGATGAGCGGACCGGTCGGGAAGTTGCCGACGTACGACAGCCAGAGGCCAAGCAGCGATGCGAGCGTACCCGCGCCCCATGAGATGAACACCATGCGGCGAACCTCGTTCGAGAACAGGAACGCGATCACGGCCGGGACCACCAGCATGGTGAACACCAACAGGACGCCGGCCACGGGCACCGACATCGTGACCGCGAGGCCGAAGGAGACGTAGAACAGGAAATCCCACCAGCGGATCCGCCAGCCGTCCCGCTCCGCGCCCTCCGGGTCGAACGAGATCCGCAGAAACCGGCGGCGCAGCAGGAAGTGCAGCAGCCCGAGCGCGCCGTACGCGGCGCCTTTCTTGAGGATCGTGGGCCACGTGATCCAGATGATGGCGCCCTCGAGGACGTCGTGGATCGCCTCGGCCCCGCGCGGCGCCCGGTCGGCCACGAGGATCGCCGCCGCGGATGCCGCGACGAACACGATGCCGATGATGGCCTCGTGCGGAACCCGGCTCTTGTTGCGCGTCCGGGTGAGCGCGAACAGCGCCGCCCCCAAACCGGTGAACGCCAGCGAGAAGACGAACGCTTCGCGGGAGTCCGGAGCGGCGCCGTACAGCAGAGCGACAACGCTGCCCAGCGCCGCCATCTGGGCGAGCGCCAGGTCCACGAAGATCACACCCCGGGCGATGATGTGGAGCCCCAGGTAGGAGTGGATGGCGACGAGGATCATGCACGCCACGAAGGGCGCCAGCATGAACGCGAGCACGGGTCTTCCTCCTCGCGCGCCTACTGGGTGCCGACCGACGCCGCGCCGAATGCGCGCGCCAGCTCCCGTACCCAGAGGTCGATGAGACCCAAATAGGACTCGGTGCCCGGCTCGCCGCCTGCGTTGCCCGGCACGATCACGGCCTTCGCGCCGGTGCGCGCCGCGATCTCCTGCACCTGGTTGCGATCGTAGTAGCTCGTGGAGAGCAGCACCTGAATCTTCTGCTGCTGCATCTTCTCGATGACCTCCCGCACGTGACTCGGCGTGGGCGGGATGCCGGGCTTCGGCTCGATGTAGTCCACGCACGGCACGGCGAACTCGCGCGAGAAATAGTCCCATTCCTTGTGATAGCAGACCACGGGCTTGCCGCGGAACGGCAGCCCTTCCTTGAGCCAGCCGCCCAGCCGGTCCAGCAGGGGACGGCCCTCGAACTGTTTCGTCTGGAGGAAATCGAAGAGCTTGCCCTGGCGGTCCAGGTCGGCCAGGGTCGGGCCGCCGAGGAGGCGCACCAGCTCGTCGCCGTACACTGCGCGATAGACGCGATCCTCGAAGTCCTTCTCCCGGGTGGTGTAGTAGTCGGCGTCGGCCGGATCCACCCGCTTCAGGCCCGTGACGATGTTGCGCGCGATCTGGATGGCGTTGAGGGGGTCGGTCCAGATGTGGGGGTTGCCGAACACGTGGATGTCACCCTGGGTGCGCGAATAGCTGGCCGGCACGTCGAGCAGGTTGATGCCGGCATATGCCGCCACGAAGCCGGGGCCCCCCTCGGTGACTTTGGGGTTGTTGGCCTTGTCCAGCAGGGCGGGGACCCAGAGCTCGAGGTCCAGGCCCGTCGTCACGAACAAATCGGCGCGTGCGAGCAGCGGCGCGAAACTGGGTTTGGGCTGGACGTAGTGGGGATTCTCGTACGGCGACCCGATGGCGCTCACCTCGCCGCGGTCGCCCACGATCTCGCGGGCGATGGCTGCGTACGTGGTGAGCGAGGTGACCACCTTTACGGGATTCGCGGCCGGCCCTGGGCCGGCCCCGGAGAGTGACCAGAGCAGCTGAATGTAGAGCACCATGTCAGTACGTCTCGTGTTTGTGTGGCCCAACGGCCCAGACGGCCTGAAGGGCGAGCTGTCCCGTGGCGCTGGTGCCGGTGAGCTTCGACCAGGTGTACTGCGCCCGCAAGAACACCCACTCGCTCTCCCACAGCGTGAGGGAAGGGATGACCTGTCGGGTGATCAGACCGGTCACTCCGTCCTCGACGTAGTCCCAACGAGCCCCGGCGATCCATCGCTGCCCCAGCTTGTAGGTCGTGCTGACGTAACCCCCAAGCCGCGTCTGCCCGACCCCCGCGTACTCCTTGCGAAGGGCGAGGAGCTCGGCGCGCAGCGTCCAGTCCCGGTACAGGGTTTGTGCGGGTGGGCGCCAGGTCAGGCGGAACTCGAGTCCCCCCACCTTCGTGCGCAGCGCGGAGTCCGGGTTCGTCCCGTACACCCCGGTCCCGCCGAGCTGCACGTAGGTCGAGGGCGTGAGCTGCCAGAAGTTGAGCAGGTGCACCAGGTACGTCGGGCGGCGGCTGCCGCCGAACAGCTCCTCGTCGCTGCCGCTGCGGGTCACCTGGGCCGTGACCTCGTGGGTGCCCAGGCCGCCGATCGCTCGATACAGTGAGATCCCGGTCCCGGCCAGGCCGTCCTCACCCAGATACGCCCGGAGCGCGAGGGGATACTCGGTCTCGGGGACGGCGTGGAGATGCCAGCGGTTGAGCTCGCCGAACTGCTGGCGGAATCTCCCGATATCGAAGCGCAAATGTCCGGGGAGGCCGATCCAGTAGGCGTACCCTTCCTCGACGCTCACCTCGCCGTTCTCGAGGCTGACGAAGATCTTCGTGTGCGAGTAGGGGTCGAGGGCCGATTGGAAGCCGACTTCGAACTCTCTGGGGTCGAAGTTGTCGCGCTGGATCCCCGGGTGCTGGCCGTAGGCCCGCACGTCTCCCGTGACGCTGATCTCGGGGTTGAGCTGCGACTGGTTGCGCTCGCGCCCGATGAA
>DATDFP010000048.1:0-2214 GCA_036522535.1 Gemmatimonadales bacterium | reverse complement strand
TCCCAGGGCAACGGCCGGCTCTTCATCCTGCGCCAGATCACCCTCACCATCGCGCCCGGTGAGTTCGTGACCGTCATGGGCCCCTCCGGCGCCGGCAAGTCCACGCTGCTCGCGGTGCTGGGCATGCTCGACGGCGACTGGACTGGAGAGTACCGCTTCCTGGAGCACGCCGTCCATGAGATGAAACCGAAGGCCCGGCTCGCGCTCAACAAGCAGCACATCGGCTTCGTGTTCCAGCAGTACCACCTGCTCGACGACCTGACGGTGGCCGAGAACCTCGATGTGCCGCTCTCGTACCGCAATATCAAGAAGGGGGAGCGCGAGAGCCTCGTGGCCGACACGCTCGACCGCTTCGGCATCGTGGCGAAGAAGGATCTCTATCCGCGCCAGCTCTCCGGTGGCCAGCAGCAGCTCGTCGCGGTGGCGCGCGCGCTGATTCACAAGCCGTCCCTGATTCTTGCCGACGAGCCGACCGGGAATCTGCACTCGAGCCAGGGAAAAGAGATCATGGAGCTCTTCAAGGAGCTCAATGCGAATGGCACGACAATCGTGCAGGTGACACACTCGGAGGAGAATGCGAAGTACGGGAGTCGCGTCGTGCAGTTGAAGGATGGTTGGGTGGTGAAATAAGGGGGTGGCGTACATCCCTCTGCCGGTTCGGCCGCCGGGGTCTCGCTCCGCGACAAAACGACGCAGTCGCTTCGCGAAACCCCGGCGGCCTCACGGATGCTTGCACGAGCCCGCTGGGGCCCCGCGGAGCGACTGCGTCTTTTTGTCGCGAAGCGGGGCCCCAGCGGGCGAGTTAGGGCCGCTGCCTGAGGGCAGGTCTGGCACGCGACACCCGCCACCCGACACCTTTAGCCCGTGAGCCAAGCCGCCCCCCGCATCCTCGTCGCCGACGACGAGCCGGACGTCCTCGAAGCCCTCAAGCTGCTCCTCAAGACCGAGGGCTACGATGTGCACACGGCTGCCTCTCCCCGAGCGATCCTCACCGCCCTCGACGCCCGCGACTTCGACGCCCTGCTGATCGACATGAACTACACGCGCGACACGACTTCGGGGGCGGAGGGCCTCGATCTGCTCGCGCGGCTCCAGACGATCGACGGCGCTCCCCCCGTCGTGGTCATGACCGCCTGGGCCTCGATCGACGGCGCCGTCGAGGCGATGCGCCGCGGCGCGCGCGATTTCATCGAGAAACCCTGGGACAACCGCCGCCTGCTCGCCACCCTGCGCACCCAGGTCGAGCTGGGGCGGGCGCTCCGCACCAGCCAGCGGCTCGAGCGCGAGAATCGCGCATTGCGCAAAGAAGGCATGCCCGAGCTGGTCGCGGAATCGCCGGCGATGCAGCCCGTCTTGAAGCTCATGGAGCGCGTCGGCCCTTCCGACGCGAACGTGCTGATCCTCGGTGAGCACGGCACCGGCAAGGAGGTCGTGGCTCGCTGGCTGCACGCCGCGTCGAGCCGCGCCGAGCGCGCACTCGTCGCCGTGAACCTGGGAGGCATACCGGAGGGCTTGTTCGAGAGCGAGCTGCTGGGACACGTGAAGGGAGCGTTCACCGACGCGAAAGGCGACCGCGTCGGCCGGTTCGAGCTGGCCGACGGCGGCACCCTGTTTCTCGACGAGATCGCGAACCTGCCGCTGTCGCAGCAGGCGAAGCTGCTTCGCGTGCTCGAGACCGGGGAGTTCGAGCGCGTCGGCGCGTCCCGGACGCAGCGCGTGAACGTGCGGGTCATCTCGGCCACGAATGCGGACATCCACGCCGACGCCACGACCGGCAAGTTCCGCCAGGATCTCCTGTTTCGCCTCAATACGGTCGAGCTACGCCTCCCGCCGCTGCGCGAGCGGCGGGAAGACGTCCCGTTGCTCGGCACGCACTTTCTGGGACGTTACGCCACGCGCTACCGCAAGCCGATCACCGGTTTCGCCCCCGACGCCATGGAAGCGTTGTTGAAACATCCGTGGCCCGGCAACGTGCGCGAGCTCGACCACACGGTCGAGCGGGCAGTGCTGATGGCCGAGGCGACCGTGGTTCGGGCGCGCGACCTGGGGCTCGACGCGGGGGTGAACGGCGCGGCCTCGCTCGACCAGATGAGCCTCGAGGAGGTCGAGCGCGTGCTCATTCAGAAAGCGCTGGGGCGGGCGGCCGGGAACGTGAGCGAGGCGGCGAAGGCGCTCGGGCTCTCACGCAGCGCGCTGTACCGCCGGATCAAGCAT
>DATDFP010000047.1:0-5120 GCA_036522535.1 Gemmatimonadales bacterium | reverse complement strand
GCCGTCCAGATCGTCCAGCAGCACCACAACCAGCGTCGTATCGCGGTGCGGTCGTTGCTCGAGGAGCACCGGCAGGGGAAGCTGAGGCTCAGGTCCGGGACCGAGCACGATGACGTCGGGCCGGCCCTCACCTATCTCATCGCCGAGCGACTCTAGAGAGTCGGACGTGGCGACGAGGAGCAGGCCGGGGTCCTGGCCAACTGCGTGCTCGAGCGCTCTCCGCGCACCCGATCTCGGCGACACGACGAGGACGCGTATCACGACAGCGCCATTGTGTGAGCGCGTCGGACCCAGGCCTCGACCGCCAGCGCGGGGATTGCCAGCGCCAGGCCGCCCTGCATCATCGTGTTGACTCCGACGAGTCTTCCCGTGGCATCGGCGAGTGGTCCTCCCGAGAAGCCGGGAGCGAGGCGCACGTCCGCCCGAATCCACCGCGGCGTCCGACCCTCGCGCTCACTCTCGGCACCGTGGATGATGCCGAGCGTGGCCGCGCCCGCGAGGCCGCCGGGGTGACCGAGGGCGATCACGAGCTCACCCACGCGCAGCGGCGGTGAGTCCCGGACTACGGCGCCCACCACCGCGCGGCCCGGCTCGAACTCGAGGGCGGCGAGGTCGCGCTTCGAGTCGCGCGCCACGACCCGCCCGCGCACGGCCGTGCCGTCGCTGAGCTCGATTGTCGCCCGGTCGCCCTGGACGACGTGAGCGTTCGTGATCACGAGCCCCCCCTCCCGGCCGTCCGACTCTGCCGCGTTCCACAGGATCCCGGCGCCCGTCGCCGCGCCCTGCGTCCGCAGCTGCACAGTGATATGGCGGAGCTGGTTCACCGCCGCGGCGACCTCCTGCGCGAGATCAGCGGTCATGGAGTCGGTCATGCTGCCCGCGACGTGGGCCGCTCGCCCGGGGTGAGCTGGAGCGCTTTCACCTGTCCTCCCCGGATCACGCGTGCCGAGAGTGGCTTGCCCACGCGGTCGCCTCCGAGCTTCGCCAGGACGTCGGAGGGATCGTTCACCGCTGCGCCGTCGAGCTCGAGCAGCACATCGCCGAGCAGCAGGCCATCCCGGTCCGCGGGTCCACCCGACTCCAGGCTCACGATGAGTAAGCCCAGGTCGCTCTCCAGCTCGAGCTTCCGAGCGAGCGACTCCGGCACCCGCACGGGTTGCGTGCCGATCCCTAGATAAGCGCGCCGGATGTTCCCGCGTTCCAGGAGCTCGGCGACGATACGCTCGACGGTCGCGACCGGGATCGTCACCGGCACGCCGCGCGCCAGCGCGGAGGTGTTGATGCCGAGCACACGGCCCCCCGCGTCAACGAGGGGCCCACCGGAAAAGCCATCGTAAATCGCCAGGTCCAGCCGCAGCAGCGAGTCGATCTCGGCGCCCTGCCATGTACGCCAGGGACCATCGGCGCGGCTCACCACGCCCCAGCTTGCAGTCAGGCTCGGGCCTGGGCGGCCGAGCGCGATCACCAGCTCGCCGATTTTGGGGGGCCCATCACGCCGGAGACTCGCGGCCGGCAAGCTCTGACCGGCGAGCTTCAAGATCGCAAGGTCCGTGCTCGGGTCACGACCGGCGAGACTCGCCGGGGCGGTCGTGCCATCGGGCAGCGTCAGCGTAATATTCTCGTCGCGGCTGATGGTGTGATTCGTCGCCACGACCACGCCCGGTTGCCAGTGGACGCCGCTCGCTGGAATGCGACGCCGGGCGTGGATCGCGACGACCGCCCGGCCGGCCGACTCTACGGCATCGGCGAGCGCGGTCGAAAGGGACTGCAGCACGGTGCTCATCGTTACCTCCGTCACCGGCGGGCGTCAGCGCCCGCTCACGTGGATCGGAAGTATGCGGCGAGGCCGGAGCCGGCGGCATCGGCCGAACGGGTTACCGCGCTCGATGGTGTTCATGCGGTCGCCCCGGCTTCTCTGAAACAACCCTTTTGCGGGTCCCGTTATCTAACCGGGAAAGCTCCGACCAGGCTGCCCATGCTCCTGGCCTTACCGCTTCTCACAGCCGTCACGATCGCTCGTCAGGTTACCGACGGGCGGCAAACGCGCCACCCCGACCCGCCGCCGCTCCCGGCAGCCAGCGTGGCCGCCACGCGCGCCGCTCGGCCACCCGTGATCGACGGACGCGACGACGACCCCGTGTGGAGTGAGGCGCCGCCCGTCACCGGATTCCAAGAATGGCGGCCCAGCGAGGGCGGAGCGCCGAAGCTCCCGACCGAAGCGAAGATCGCCTACGACGCGGCCAACCTGTACGTCTTCGTCCGCGCCTTCGACCCGCACCCCGACAGCATCATCACCGTCCTCGCTCGCCGCGACTACTTCACCCCCGCCGACATGATCTGGTTGTTCCTCGACTCGTATCACGACCGCCGCACCGGCTACGAGTTCGGCGTCAACCCCTCGGGCGTGAAGCTCGACGCGCAGGTCTACAACGACGGCGATGAAGACTTCGCCTGGGACGCGGTGTGGGACGTCGCAACCCGCGTCGATTCCGTCGGCTGGACCGCCGAATTCCGGATCCCCTTGTCCCAGCTGCGCTACGGGCGGCAACGGAGCCATACTTTCGGCCTCACCGTTGACCGGGACCTGTACCGCTACGCCCAGCGGGTGAGCTGGCCGCTGTTCCGCCAGTCGAAGGCGGGGTTCGTGTCGCAATTCGGCGAGGTCAACGGGCTGGACGACCTCGAGGCGCCGCGCCGGCTCGAGGCCGCTCCCTACTTCGTGACCAAGAACGTCTCGGAATTCACCGCCACGGGCAGGGACCGCACGCAAGACCTGGCCGCGGGCGGCGACTTGAAATACCGGGTAGCGTCGAATTTGACGCTCGACGCCACGTTCAACCCCGACTTCGGGCAAGTGGAGGCCGACCCCGGTGTCCTGAACCTCACCGCCTTCGAGACATTCTTCAGGGAGCAGCGACCGTTCTTCGTCGCCGGACGAGGGCTTTTTCGCTTCGACGTCAACTGCACCGCGGTAAACGACTGCAACACCGGGGAAGGCTTGGTGTACTCGCGGCGCATCGGGCGAGCGCCCGAGCTGGCGGGCACCTACTCGGACACCACCTCGACGGCTTTCACGCGGATCCTGGGCGCCGGCAAGCTCACGGGGCGACTGCCGGGCGGGCTCACGATCGGCGTCCTCGACGCCGTGACGCAGCACGTGACGGGCGCGGGGGGCGTGACAATCGAGCCGACCAGCAACTACGGCGTGCTACGGCTACGCCAGGACCTGCGCGGCGGCGAGACCAGCATCGGCGGCATCGTCACTGCGGTGAACCGTGACAACGATGTTTGGACGTCGCCGTACCTGCGCCGCAGCGCCTACGTGGGCGCCGCGGACTTCCGCCACCGCTTCCCCCGCGGCCGGTTCGAGATTTGGGGCTCGCTCGACCTGAGCCGGGTGGCGGGCAGCGCCCCGGCCATCGCCGCCACCCAGCGGGACGCGGTCCACTACTACCAGCGGCCCGACGCGGGGCTCCCGTACGACACGACGCGCACGTCGCTCTCTGGGGACGCGGAGGAGCTGACGTTCGGCAAGGTGGGCGGCGCGCACGTCCTGTTTCAGACCAGCTACCAGCGCCGTTCCGCGGGCTTCGAGGTCAACGACCTCGGCTACCTGCAGCGCGCGGACCAGCAGACGTGGAGCACGTGGGTCGGCTACTTCGATCGCCATCGGCGCGCCCTGTACCAGCGGTTTCAATGGAACTTCAACTGGTGGCAATTCTGGACGACCGCCGGCCTGCCCGAGGAGCGGGCCTTCAACACCAACACGCATATCACGTTCCGCAACACCTGGTCGTTCCATGCCGGAGGCACGGTAGGCCAGCTCGGCGAGACGTACTGCTACTCGTGCGCCCGGGGCGGGCCGGCGGTCCGCCAAGGTGCGTACCTCGCGCCCTGGGCCGGCCTCAACGGCGACGACCGTAAAGCGATCGTGCCGTACTTCTGGGTCAACTACTGGCGCGCCGACGGCGGGCGGTCCCACAGCCTCAACTTGATGCCGGAGGTCGACTTCAAGCTGGCGTCACGCATCACGGCCGCGCTCATCCCCAACTACACGCGCGCAACGTTCGAGGTGCAGCCGCGCGATCCCGTCACGGACTCGAGCGACGTCACGCACTATCTGTTCGCGCACCTCGATCAGAAGCAGCTCGGCCTGACCCTGCGCTTCACCTACCCCTTCAACGCGAGCACGTCGCTCCAGGTGTACGCACAGCCGTTCGTCTCGAAGGGGACCTACAGCAACGTGCGCGAGCTGTCGGCCACGCCGCGCGCGGCGGACTTCGCGAGCCGCTACCGCGTGTATGGGGACACCGCCGTCACCAACAACCCCGGCGGATTCAACTACAAGCAGTTCCGCTCGAACGTCGTGTTCCGCTGGGAGTACCGGCCCGGCTCGACGTTGTTCGTGGTCTGGAGCCAGGGGCGCCAGGGGTCCAGTGACATCGAGGGGACGCGCGGCTTAGGCGGCGACTTGGGCGATCTGTTCAGCCTGCGGCCCGACAACAGCTTCCTGGTGAAGCTGTCGTATTGGATCAACAGGTAGCGCCTCGACATCCTCACAGCCTCGGATTCCACCGTCCAAGCCAACGCGATCAATGACTAATCGCGAAGAACCATGACGCGATGACCGGGCGAGGACGTTCATCGTCCTGACGTCGATCACCTGGATGGTACTCTTGCCCTCGTAGTTGACGAAGATCTTGCCCCTGCCGTCACTCGCCGCGCCTTCCGCGCGAGACGAAGACGCGGCCGGTGCCTCCTTCGCCGCCGATGTTGAACTTTGCAACCCTGAACGTTTGCGCTACTGCGGCGCGAGGCGAGGCCAGGAGAACGGAGATGAGGAAGGCCGGTATGGCGAAGCGGTGCCTGGTCATAGATTCCCCGGTCGTGGGTCCATTGCGGACGAACTATACCTTGCAAGGGAACCCCTAGGCCATGACGACATCGAGGCAGGAAATGCGGATGGCGTTCGTCGCCGTGCTGGCCCTCGCGCTGGCCGGGTGCAGCGAGGAAGCGGGCCCGACCGGATGGATCCCGAGCAATGGCGCCATCAGCGGCGTCATCGCGCTGGAGAGCAATCTCCAGACGTCAGCCCGCGCCGCCCGGGCGGGCGCCGCTCG
>DATDFP010000046.1:0-2152 GCA_036522535.1 Gemmatimonadales bacterium | reverse complement strand
CCGGCGCTCTACGGCATCGACGTCGCCGTACAGCTTGCGGTCTCTGGCGTCGCGGGCTGAATCGAGCGCGTACGGGCCCGCCTTTCGCGCTCGACTGTAGGCCGTCCAGCGCTCCTCGACCTGCACCAGGCCACGCGACAGGTCCTCGCACGTCATCTGTCGTTTCTCAAACAGACGTGCCCGCAGATCGAAGGCGGCCACGGCGATGGCGACGGTGTCGGCGAGAGGATCCAGACGCTCCCGCGGTGAGACGGCCGCCGCCCGCTCCGCCCGAGCCGGCCCGTCGGGTAGCGAAGCGGGCACGAATAGGTGGTACAGGCTCACGAAACCGAGCGCCGCGAGCACGCCGCCAATCCCGTAGACCGTGTAGCGCGCGATACGCTCCCGCGGCCACGGCGCGCGCGCGCCGAAATCGTCAGGAAACAACACGACTGGTTGTCGTGGGACTTCCGGCGGCATCGCCTGCTGGAGAGAGGCGTGATCGGAAGGCTGGACCACGTCCGCGGTACGATAGGTCTGCCACTTCACAGCGGTGACCTTGCGCCCGTCCGGGAGAAGCGACGGCCCATCGAGCAGCTCAAAGAACGGCAGATACCGCTTCGACCACCCGGCATCCGATGACCACCGGAAGAAACCCGCGGCGAGTTTCTTTTCCCCCTCTTCCTGCCCCTCGTCACCCGGTCCGAGCGCCAGCACCACGTGCCAGGGTTGATCGAACAATGCCACGTGCAAGTCCGCGTCGTCGGGTGACAGCTCCCCATCCGGGAGCAGTTCGTTGTGGTACCAACCGAGCAGAACGCGGCCCGTCTTGCGCGCTTCGTCTCCGGCGAGCATGCGACCGCGCAACAGCGCAGCCCCGCGATCTCCTTCCGCGACTGGCGTGGGGCTCGGGATCACGGAGTCGATCACGATGTACGGCGTTCCCGCCTTGGGACACTGGACGATATCGCCCGTTAGAAACCCGAGGGAAGTGCTGCCGTCGGTAGACGAGCGGTGGTCAAGGACGGCCGCGACGGCCTGCTGCGTGATGAAGATTGGGAATGTGGCGCCATACGTGTCGGACGCGGCGGCGCTCGCGATCGGCGTCCAGGAGATGGAGGACGACACGGGCATTGGTCGCGCAGGGTGCCGGCTCCCGCCGCGAGCCGAAGCGTCCAGCGAAACAGAGGTCGCGTCAGGAACGCGATTCCTCGCCGTGGTGCTCTGCATCCGCTCCACGGTGCCGTGAGGACTGCAACTTCTTCGCCGCCGGTACACAAGAGGCGAACCTGCGGGAGGAGCATGGATGTTGAAGACAAGTCCCTGACGGTTGCGAGGTTACCGCCCGCGGTGATTCGGCCGAGCTACTCCATCACCCGTCACCGTGGCAAGGCCGCAACACGTGTCTCGGCCGGTGTGACGCTGCTCACAACAAAGTCTAGCGTCGGGGGCACCCGGATGCTTCAAACCGGCGCTCTGCGGAATCGACACCGGCATACACAGTCTGATCGCGCCTCGCTCTCGCGGTGTCAAGAGACGATCCGGGAGATTGGCGCCGCGACGTGTAGGCCACCCAGCGGCCCTCAACGGCTCGGAGGCTCTGGGCGAGCGCCGCACAATCACGTTGGGTGTTGAACAGGGCAGCCTCCTTATTGAAGCTGCGCACCGCTTGCGCCACAGCGGCTCCCGGTTGCTCCACCGGCGGTGGCAGCCGGACAGGTGGAGGGGGGGCAGACCTGCGGGGTGCCGCAGGCCTCGGGGCTGGGAGGCGTGCAGCCGTGTTCGACCGCCATGCCTGGGGCGGAAGTGCCTTTAGCGCCTGTCGCAGGAGGGCCTGGATACGGACCCCAAGGGCGAAGGACACGGGAGCACGCGAGTACACCACGGCGCCTGCCGCTCCGCCAACCAGGACGAACAGCGCGAGCCACACGCGCCGCCGCCTCCGACCCGGCCGTCTTGCCGTGAGCGGCGCATGCCGCGCCCGCGCCGGAGGCGGGGGCTCTGGAGGTGCGGGAGGCTGGGCGGGCGGCGCGAACCCTTCCTCGAAGATCAGTGCGTCATTTCCCTGTACCTCCACCCGCTCGGGCGGCGTTAGCTTGGCCGTTCCGGCACGCTCCGCGGGCTCCTTTGGCATAGGGGGCGACGGGGCGGGCTCCACCCGCGATGCTGGAGG
>DATDFP010000045.1:0-2702 GCA_036522535.1 Gemmatimonadales bacterium | reverse complement strand
GGCTTCGGCGGTGGGTTCGGCGGATTTGGTGGAGGTGGCGGCTTCTCGGGGGGCGGTGCGGGAAGGAGCTTCTAGGATGGCGAAACCGACGGCTGAGAGCTTCGGGCAGGAAGTGGCGGGCGCGCTCGGGAATCGTCTCGTCGCCTTGCTCCTGTACGGCTCGGCGGCCCGCGGCACACACGTGCCCGACCGCTCGGACGTGAACACGCTGCTCATCTGCGACGCCGTGGACGAGGACCTGTTCGCGCGCCTCGAGCCCGCGGCGCGCGGGTGGACGCGCGCCGGCCATCCCGCGCCCCTGATCCTGACCGAGCGGGAATGGCGCGCGTCGGCCGACGTTTTCCCCATCGAGTACGAGGATATGCGCCACGCCCACCGCGTGCTCGCGGGCCGCGATCCCTGGCCGGGCGTGACGGTGCGGCGCGAGGACCTCCGCCGCCAGCTGGAGCAGGAGCTCAAGGGCAAGCTCGTCCGGCTACGCCAGGCGTACGCGGCGTTCCGCGGCGAGCCGAAGCGGCTCGGCCCGGTGCTCGTGGGGAGCGCGGCTGGGTTCTTCACCATGCTGCGCACGGCGCTCCGGCTCGCGGGCCGGACCGCTCCCGCCGCTCCGGACGACCTGGTCCGGGAAGCGGCCGCGCTGATCGGGTTCGACGCCGGCGAGCTGCGGGACGTGCTGGCGCACGTGCAGGGACGCGAGACCCTGAAGCTCGGCGCCTGCGATCGGCGCGCCGCCGCCTACCTTGCGGCCGTGGCCCGGACGGCCGAGTTCGTAGACGGGCTGGCTTAGGAGGCACCTCCTGACCCCGGGCGGAAGCCCGGGGTCCTGACCCCGGGCGGAAGCCCGGGGTGGCTCCTCACTGACCCCGGGCGCAAGCCCGGGGATCCTC
This sequence comes from Gemmatimonadales bacterium, assembly GCA_036522535.1. Lineage (GTDB taxonomy): Bacteria > Gemmatimonadota > Gemmatimonadetes > Gemmatimonadales > GWC2-71-9 > AG12. The sequence goes on along the minus strand of DATDFP010000045.1, from coordinate 1,815 downwards.
AAGGGGGGTTCTGTGCCTGGGTGGGTGGCCTGTGACCGATGTGTCCTGGTGACTGCGTTGCACTCAACTCTATGGATGGAGGGCCTTGCGGCCGTGGCCCGGACCGCCGAGTTCGTAGACGGGCTGGGGTAAGAGACGATACTCGTGGGTTACCCGTGGGATATGAGGGACTGAAGTCCCCGCTCGGCGGCGGGGCGTTCTGAAGAACGCTGTGGCACGCCTTGCATTGGCGTCCTTGAGGACGCGCCCGGGCCGAGCGGGGACTTTAGTCCCTCATACTCAACGATCTGAAGGATTCAGGATGTCAACCTGCTTCGCTCATTTCGGTGTCGTCACTCGTCCAGTGAGGTAAGGAAAAGTGAACCCGTCCAAGCGCCCGTTGATGATTGTTCTCGCCCCGCTCTTCGCTTGCCTGAGCGGCTGCGGCTACAACACTATCCAGACGTACGACGAGCAGGTGAACGCCGCCGAGTCGCAGATCAAGGTCCAGTTGCAGCGGCGCGCCGATCTCGTCCCCAATTTGGTGGAGACCGTGAAGGGCTACGCGAAGCAGGAGCAGACGATCTTCACCGAGGTGGCGGAGGCGCGCGCCAAGCTCGCCGGAGCGGTGCAGGGCGGCAACCTCGAGCAGATGGCCCAGGCGAACACGGCCCTCACGGCCCCCCTCGGCCGCCTGCTCGCCATCGCGGAGAACTACCCGCAGCTCAAATCGAACGAAAACTTCCGCGCGCTCCAGGACCAGCTCGAGGGGACCGAGAACCGCATCGCGGTGGCGCGCCAGGACTACAACGAAACCGTGAACCGCTACAACGCCTACATCCGGAGATTTCCGCAGGTGCTGACGGCGAAAGCGATCGGCAAGGGACCAAGGCCCTATTTCGAGCTCCAGACGCCCGGCGCGGCGCAGGCGCCCAAGGTGGATTTTTCGAGGTAGAGCGCGCCGTGGCTTACCAGGGGCGCACGCGACCCGTACCTTCCCGCTGGGGGCCTTCAATGCCTCGCTCGAGGTTCTCGTTCGCGCTGAGTCTCGCTCTAGCGCTGGAGGGTCCGGCGCGGCCCGCCGCGGCTCAGGAAAGAACGGCCAGCATGGTTGGTCGTGTCATTGACCGGGGGACCCGTGCGCCGATCAGGGGGGCCGCTGTTGTCCTTGCGTCCACCGGGATGGCGACTACCTCCGACTCGGCGGGCCAGTTCCGCTACGGCGGTCTCGTGCCCGGGTCGCATCAGTTCCAGGTCAGCGCCGTCGGGTACGAGAAGAGCGCGTGGCGGGTGCGCCTCGACGCTGGTGAGCAGGTGCGCGTCTTCGAGCTCGACGTGCTGAGCTATCAACTCCCCGAGGTGCGGGTAGAGGCGCGGGGCTTGCTGGCGGAGTTCGAGCGGCGGCGGGCCCGCGGCATGGGGTTCTTCTTCACGCGCGAGGAGATCGAGCGGCGGCACAGCACGACGCTGAGCGACCTGATGAGGGGGGTGCCTGGGGTGCAGACCACCTGTCGCCGCGGCGTGTGCGTCATCCAGCTGTCGCGATCCCCACGGGGGTGCCGCCCGGAGTACTACCTGGACGGGTTCCCCGCTTCGTTCTCCGTGGGGCCGGATTTCCCGCTCACGGGCATCTATGGGATCGAGGTGTACCGCACGGCTTCGGAAACGCCGGCCGAATTCCGCAAGCCCGAGCTGCGGTGCGGTGTGGTTCTGATCTGGAGCCGTATGGGCCCCTGAAGAGGCCCGCATGAGGCCGGACGTGCGCGGCGGTGTGGCAGTTATGATACAGGCCGCGGTTCGGCGAAGTCTTGACGCACTCCCAGGTGTAGTGTATCT
>DATDFP010000044.1:0-10869 GCA_036522535.1 Gemmatimonadales bacterium | reverse complement strand
CCGTCGGCGATCGTGAGCGTCCATTCACCCCCCGCCGGGCCGCCGAGCCGGTAGCGCATCGTCGCGCGCAGGCCCGCCGCGCGATCGGGCCGAAACAGCGCGGGCCGGAAGTCGCGCAAAAACCAATCCACGAGCGGCGCGGCGTGCTCCGGGTCGAGACCGCCGGTCCACCGCCGGTTCGCCATCAGGAGGTCGCGCTCGTGGAACACGTTGTCCGCGAACTGGACGAGAAACAGGGAGCGGACGCGGACGCGGCCGACGAAGAACCACGCCGGCTTTTCCCAGTCGGCGTCGCTCATCCGGCGATACATTCCCATGATGGCGTCATGCTCGCGGCGAAACTCGGTCAGCAACGCGGCCGGCGGCGCGGCCCGGCGACGCTCCACCTCGCGCGTGTTGCGGGCGAACGTATCGAATTCGGCGGGAGGGGCGGGGTTGCCGGCCAGGGCGCGGTCGAGCACCTCACGGAAGTTCACCGGGATGGTGCTCGCCATGTGCGCGAGCACGTCCCGGGCCCGGAAGCCGAGGTAGGGGGTGACGCGCTCCCAATCCGGCCCGTTGAGGCTGGCCAGCGTTCTGTCGAGGCGCGCGTAAAACCGGTCGGCGAGGCCGAGCCAGTCGGTGCGGGTGAGGCGGGTGAAGTCGCTCATACCCCATGATGTTCGCCCACTTGGCCTGGGATCGCAACCGCTTCCGCACCCTATTCGTATGCTGTACTATGCTGTACCAGAGCCATCAGGAGATCGTGCGCGTGAAGCAGCCATTGCCGCGAGCGGGCGTGCGGGGTGTGCTCGCGATCATCGTCACCACGGCCTTCTCGCCCGCCGCAGGGGCTCAGACCGATAGCGGCCGGCCCCAGCCGGCGGCGCGCCCCCCGCAGCCCTACACGGCGGCGGACGTGCATTTCGTGTCCGGCATGATCCTCCACCACGCGCAGGCCGTGCTGATGGCCGGCTGGGCCCCGACGCATGGCGCGAGTCAGTCGATGCGCGCGCTGTGCGAACGCATCGTCGTGGGCCAGCGCGACGAGATCGCGCTCATGCAGCGTTGGCTCGGGGAACGGCATGAAGCGGTTCCCGAGGCGGACGCGTCGCACACCATGATGCCGGGGATGGATCCCTCGATGATGATGCCGGGGATGCTGACGCCCGAGCAGCTGGCGGAGCTGGATCACGCCCGTGGGACCGACTTCGACCGGCTATTCTTGCGGTTCATGATCCAGCACCATCAGGGTGCGATCACCATGGTCAATCAGCTCTTCGGCTCGCAGGGCGCGGGGGAGGAAGAGAGCGTCTTCCGGTTGGCCTCGAACATATACGCCGACCAGGTCACCGAAATCGACCGCATGCAGCGGATGCTCGCCCACCTCGTGCTCGAGGAGCGCAACCCATGAGGAGCCCGTCGTCCCGCAACCGTCCCCTCGCTCGCATCCCCTCACAGGAATCGGCCATGGAATCCGCCGTCACGGCGCGCGGTCCTTTGCGTTCGCTCTCACTCGCCATCGCGGTGTTCTCCCTCGCGGCGTGCGCGTCGTCGAGCAGTGGGGGCGGGCGACTGTCAGCCCCGGCGCCCGGCAAGGACCCGCGCGTCGGACTCAGTGCGGGACTCATGGACGCCGGCCAGGCGGCGTGGAATCTGCGGCTGGTGTCGAGCACGCCCCCGTCCGAGAAGTTCGTGGGCGTCACCAACTCCGACCTGTCGTTCATCGGTAACTACGTCATTCAGGGCAATTACAACGGCTTTGAGGTCTGGGACATTTCGAACCCCGCCCAACCGACCCTGAAGATCGGGTACCTCTGCCCGGCGTCGCAGAGCGACGTCTCCGTCTACAGGAACCTCCTCTTCGTCTCGGGAGAGGGCATGGGCGGCCGCCTCGACTGCGGCACGCAGGGCGTTCACGACTCCGTCAGCGCGGAGCGACTGCGGGGCATCCGGATCTTCGACGTCAGCGACATCACCAATCCGAAGTACCTCGCGAACGTCCAGACCTGCCGGGGCTCGCACACCCATACCGTTGTGACCGATCCGCACGACACTGCGAACGTGTACATCTACGTCTCCGGCTCGGCTCCGGTGCGCTCGCCCAACGAGCTGCCGGGATGCGTGAAGGCGCCGCCGGACTCGAACCCGAGCAGCGCCCTGTTCCGGATCGAGGTCATCAAGGTGCCGCTCGCGGCCCCGCAGCAGGCCGCGATCGTGAGCTCGCCGCGGATCTTCGATTCGCTGACCGAGGCGCCCCGCCATGCCGAGGCGCCGGAAGACATCGCCGCCGCCGCCCAGGCCGCCGCGGCGGCGCGAGCGAGGGGTGGGTTCACGGCGCGCGTGAGCGGCATGGAATACGTCCTGCCGCCACAATTCATCGGTCCGATGCTCGACAGCGTCGTCAGGGCTCGGCAGGGGACGGGCGCGCCGACGGGCGCCGACAGCGCCGCGCTGCGGGCGGCCATCCAGGGGATCGTGGACGCGCTGGTCGGCGCCCCCCCGCCGGGCACGAAAAGCGGCGTACGCCCCGGGCCGTCCCAGTGCCATGACATCACCGTGTATCCCACCATCGGGTTGGCCGGCGGCGCATGCGGCGGGTATGGCCTGCTGCTCGACATCCGGGACGTGGCCAACCCCAAGCGGATCGGCGCCGTGGCCGACTCGAACTTCTCCTACTGGCACTCGGCGACGTTCAACAACGACGGGACCAAGGTGCTCTTCACCGACGAGTGGGGCGGCGGCGGCGCGCCCAAGTGCCGCGCGACCGACAAGCCCGAGTGGGGCGCGGACGCGATCTTCACGCTGGCCGACAACCGGATGACGTTCCAGAGCTACTACAAGATGCCGGCGCCGCAGACCCAGTTCGAGAACTGCGTGGCCCACAACGGCTCGCTCATCCCGATCCCGGGGCGCGACGTCATGGTGCAGGGCTGGTATCAGGGCGGCATCTCAGTCTTCGACTGGACGGATCCGGCACACCCGAAGGAAATCGCGTTCTTCGACCGGGGTCCGGTGGACTCGACCAAGCTGGCGGGCGGGGGATCGTGGTCGGCATACTGGTACAACGGCTACATCTACAGCTCCGAGATCGCCCGCGGGCTCGACATCCTCGAGCTCAAGCCCGGCCCATTGCTCTCGCAAAACGAGATCGACGCCGCGAAGCTCGTCCACCTGGACTTTTTCAATACGCAGGACCAGCCGAAGTTCGTCTGGCCCGCGAGCTTCGCGGTGGCGCGCGCGTACCTGGACCAGCTGGCGCGGTCCAACGGTTTGGCCGCCCCGCGCGTGGCGGCGCTGCGGGGCGCGCTGGAGCGCGCCGAGAAGCTTTCCGGGCAGCCGCGCCGGGACGCGCTGACACAGATTGCGACGGAACTGAACGGGGACCGAGAGCGCGCGGCGGATCAGGCCGAGGTGCGGATGCTCGCGACGGCGGTCACGGACCTCGCGAACGCGCAGCCCTGATCCCCGATCAGGTCACCGGTCAGAAGTCCAGCGCGCGCAGGTACTGAAAGTTGCTGCGCGCGGCCGCCAGTTCGTCCGCCGCGCCTTCCTGCTCCACGTAGCAGGGTTTGTCGTTGATCGCCGGCGCCGCGGCCAGAAGCCGCTTGAAGTCGACCACGCCGCGACCGAGCTCCACGTCGCTGGAACGGTCGGCGACGACGTCCTTGAGATGGAAGCTCCAGTAGAGATCACGATATTTCTCGAGATATCGCATCGGGTCTCCGCCGCCCATCACCATGTTGCCGACGTCCAGCTGCAGCCGGACCAGCGATGGCTGGAGACGCCCGACGAAGACGTCATACGGCACGGCACCGTCGATCGGCGTCATGTGGTCGGGCTCGTTGTGGAACGCCAGCCAGACGCCTGCGCGCCGGGCGATGGCTCCCGCGGCGTTGAAGCGATCGGCCCATTCGCGCCAGTCGTCGAGCGTGCGCGCGGTGTCCGGTGTGAAGCTCGGCACGATGAGATACTCGTGCCCCAGGAGCTTCGCCGTCTCGAGGCTTCGCTCCCACCCAACCAGAATGACTGCGCACGACACGTGCGCCGAGGGCGCGCGCAGCCCCTCCCCCTTCAGCGCGGCGGCGACCTGCGCGGGCGTGCGGCCGAAGTTGCCGAAGGACCAGAGAAGCTCCACGTCGGTGTAGCCGATCGCGCGGATCGCGGCGAGCGTGCGCTCGGGATCGCGGGACATCGCGTGGCGCACCGCGTACAGCTCGAGCCCGATGCGCTCCAGCCGCCTGGCCGAGCGCCCGGGAGAGGGCGGGAGCAGCCCACCAGCCGCGGCCGCGCCGAGTGTGTGAATGAACGCGCGTCGTTTCATCTTGTGGACCAACCGGCAGTTTGGATTGGATACGATAGCCCTGGATCGGCACCGACGCGAGAGCCGGCTGTCGATCGAGCCGTTCAGACGGTTCTCCGCATCAACACGTGGGTGCTGAATCTGGTACGGCCGAACGTGGCCACGGCTTCGAACCCTTCCTTCTCGAACATGGACGCCGTTCCGTGTGTCGACTCATTGCCGAACGTCCCGGCTTTCCACCGGGCGATGGGGTACGCCTCAACCACACCCCCGCCCCTCTTTCGTATGGCTTCGAGAGCGGCCCGCAACGCCGCGCTCCCTACCCCGCGCCGGCGGTGCTTCTTGTGGACGACAAAGCAAGTGATTCTCCACAGCCGTTCGCCGCCGGCTGGCGGCGGCAGGTCTCGGTACCTGCGACTATTGTCGATGCGAGGAAGCTCCTCTCTGGGACCGTACTGGCACCACCCCACCGGCTCTCCATCGGCATAGACGAGTATGCCGTGTGAGCGTCCCTTTGCGACGAGGTCTCTTTTTTCCCGGCGGTTCCTCACCCCCCTCTCCGGCCGCGTGCGAAATCGTTTGTGTTTGGGCAGGGAGCGCAGCCTATGAAAATGCATGCACCAGCAGAAGTCCCACCCCCCGCCTTGCGTGAAGAGTCTCACGAAGTCGGGCCATGTCTTCTGGGACAGCTCCCTGGTTCTGTATCCAGAGAGACGTGATGCCATTGCCTCCACCAAGGCGCCTACTCGGCGGCGTCGTTTCCGGGACCGCGTGGGCGTCGCACCAGCTCACCCCCACAGTTGGGGCAAACGTGCGCCATGGCCGTCGTGCAGGCCGCGCAGAACGCTAACCGGGACGACGACGCTCGATAAAAGAAGAAGGGCAGGCAGGGTGACCGGCATGCCCCCTCACATGGCTGGAACAAGCTCGGCGCGGAACCCCTTCACCGCGGCCACGCCGAGCCAGACGAACAGCGCCAGCACGAGGAGCTGCGTGATCAGGAAAGGAGGCTCGGTCTGGGTCGGCGCGGCGACGAGGAGGGCCGGTACGCGCCGGAACAGCTGGACGAGCAGGACGAAGACGTTCAGATAGAGCGCCAGCACGGCGCCGGCCACGTAGATCGCGCGCCAGGCGCCGGCGAGGTGCTTGACGTAGCGCGCAAAAAGCACGACGGCGAGCACGCCGAGCGAGATGATCCCGACGGCGTGGGACGGGAGGAAGGCCGTGAACGGGAAACCGAATCCCGTGACACTCGTGAGGGTCGTGGTCACGAGAAAGACGCCGGTCCAGCGGTTCACTTGCTTGCCGGCGATGAAGCCCCCTGCCACCACCAACCCCGCGAAGATCCCGACAAGACTCAACACGACGTGAATCAACGTGAACGTCGTCAGGCCGAAGAGCATGGGCGCGTCCTTTCGGTGGGAAACGTCGACGGAGAAGGTGCTTCATCCCTTGCCGAGCACGATGTCGCCATAGGTGCTGTCGACAATGGCTTTCAGCTCTGCCTGCTCGGTGACGGGCACCTTGAACTTGTCGAGCGTCTGCTGCAAGTCGTCCATGAAGGCGTCCCACTCTTTGGGCGTGATGTTCAGGTGTTGATGTGAATCGCGCATCGGGCGTCCGGTATACTTCTGCGGGCCGCCGCTCGCCCAGCCGACCATCTCGGTGACGAGATACTTGAAACCGGCCGGCGGCACTTTGTGATGGGCTTCGTTCACGGCCGGATTGGCATTGAGGCGGGCGTCCTTCATGACGCGGTCGATAAGGTCGTCGACTACGACTGCAATGCTGTAGATGCCGCCGAGCCGCTGGTAGAGGCTGGGCAGAGGTTGTTGCTGGGCTTGCATGCGGGTTTCCTTTCGTGTGTCGGGGTACTCAGTCGCACGGCCCTGCAGACAGAAAGGCTACGGCGGGGTCGCCGTGACCACGTGCGCCCCCATGGGAATCGCGTAGCCCGCCGGCGTGCGGTGCCGCCCGACCGCCCGCTCGACCGCCTCGCGGATCCGCGCCAGCCGCACTCAACACGATGTGGATCACCGTGAAGGTCGTCAGGCCGAAGAGCATGGGCGCGTCCTTTCGGCGGGAGAGACGGCTGAACTTCCTGGCGAACGGGATATAGCGGTCGGCGGTCGAGGGGGCAAATCGGGCACGTTACGTCAACGCCACGACTTCATAGTCGGCGACCGACGGAATGTCGAACTCGACGATGGCGTCCCGCTGCGCGAATCTCAGGGCGCGGCCCGCGCGCAGGGCGCTGACGGCGCTGATGCGGCGTCCCGGCGCGACCGCGAACCGCACGTGCTGCGCGCCGATCGGATAGAAACGCCGGACGAAGGCGCGCGTCATGTTGGGATTCGTGTAGTTGAGGATGTGCAGCGCGTAGCCGGCCTCCGTTTCCCACGCGAACGCCTCGACGACGCCGTCGCCGGCGATGCTGACCGGCGGGGGCGCGTCGCGGAGCAGCCACCGCACGGCGTTCTGCAGCATCTGGGCGAGATCGGGACTGCCCGACCGCCAGAAGCTGCGATCGATGTCCCCGGGAAAGTACGCGATGCGTGAGCCGCCCTGTTCCCTGAGCACGGCCGCGGGCTCGCCCGTCCGTGGGGTCCGCGGGAACACCATCTCCGGTGGAAAGGCGGGATAGTGCGGCACGACGGTCAGCGGCGCCGTGTGGCCGGCGGTCGCGCGGATGGGCACCCGGCTCTCAGGCCCGGGCAGGAGCGCCGTGCGCTCCAATCCATCGAGGATCGGGTGGCGCTGCTCGACGCGCATGTAGCTGTTCGCCAGCGGGCCGATGGTCTCGCCGGCGGCGGTCGCGCCGAACACGTCGGCCAGGCCGAAGTCGGGCCGCGCGTCACCCCAGCCGCTGTACAGCGACGTCTCGAACGTCGCCAGGAGCGAGCCGCCCCCGCCGACATACTCCCGAATCCGCCGGCAATGCTCCTCGTCCAGGTACGCGGCGTTCGGCACGAGCAGCGCCTGATAGCGGCGGGCGGTGTCGGCACCCACCGCATCCTCGTGCACGAAGTCGAACAGGAAGCGCCCGTCGAGCAGCGCGTAGTACAGGCCCTGGAGATAGTCGGACGTCTGCACGCGCTCGGAGCCGCGCCACCTCCCCGGGCCCTCGCCGGACCGATAGAAGGCGATCGTGCGCTGCGGGTACAGCACGGCCAGATTGGCGAGGGAGCCGCGATTGCGGAAGTGCGGCTCGTGCCGCGCGAGCCAGCGATAATAGTCGCGGCCCACCGCTCTCCACCTGTTGTCCTCCGGCGCGCCGCCCAGCCAGTGAAACCACGGCACCATGCCGCTCGCCGTCGTCTGCGCCAGCCACAGGGTCGCCTCCGCCGCCGGCTTCGCCACATGGCGCCACGTGATCCGGCTGTTCGAATAGGCGCCGGTGACGTTGGTGATGGTCCGGCCGTTCATCACGGCTTGCGCGACGCGTCCCTGCTGGGCGCAATCCCAGATCGGCGTGTCGCCCGAGCGGCCCTGATGGTCGGCGTTGAACCATGCCGCCACCGCGCCGAGGCGCTGCACGTTCTTCACGGTCCGGATGCCGCCCCCGAGATTGCCGACGTACACCGCTGCGCGCCCGCGCTCGGTCACCACGGCCTGCCATTGCCGCCAGATCTCGAGTACGCGGTCCATATAGGCGTCGTAGTACTTGCGGTAGAGCGGACTCGTGGCATCCGTTTCCTCGGGCGGCACGCCGCCGACCTTCTCCCGGAACACCTTCCGGCAGCTCTCGCAATAGCACACCGTCAGCGCCCCCGTGCTCGGCCAGCCGTTCGTGAAGAAGCCGGCCACCGGATAGCGGCGATCGATTTCTCGATAGATGGCGGGCATCTGCTCGGAGAAATACGGGCCGAACATGCAGGTCTTGAACAACCACGTCGACTCGCCGTGCCGCCGCGGCGACCCGTCCTCGTTGCGCTCGAACCATTCGGGGTGCGCCTGCAGTGCGTCCTCGTAGGCGTAGTTGCAGTCCATGCGCGCGACGACGCGCATGCCGCGGGCGGTTGCCGCCGTGGCCAGCTCCCCGAACAGATCCCGCGACCCGAGAAACTCGCTCCGGTGGTGGTACGGAATGTCGGTCGGGTAGAACGCGACGATGCCGCCACCGTTCAAGAGCAGCGCGTCGAGCTCGAGCGAAGCCCAGTAGTCGATCCACGAGGCGACGTCCAGCGTCAGCGGATCGCGCTCGTTCAAGTTGAGCTGGCCGCAGCGGCGCATCGTCGCGTACCACGGCTTGTCGTCCGCCTTCGCGGATAGGCGGGGGCGGCCCGGCAGAAGCGCCGATGGCGCGCTGCCGGTCAGTCCAACCAGCGAGACGGTCGAACCGGCGAGAAACTGACGACGTGTGATGGACATGGCGCTGGAGAAGGTTGGTTGTTCAGTGGAGACCGACAGGCTACGGCCGGGCCGCCGTCACCACGTGCGCCCCCATGGGAATCGCGTACCCGGCCGGCGTGCGGTACCGCGCCACCGCCCGCTCGACCGCCTCGCGGATGCGGGCGAGCCGCTCGGGCGACTGGCGCGCCAGCACGCCGCCGGTCCGCACGCCACCGTCGCGGGCCGCCTCGAACAAGTAGCCCGGCGTGGGGACGGTCCACGTCACCCGCTCGGTCGCGAACGTCATGGACCCGTCGTCGAACCCGGCCGCTCGGAGTGCTGCCCGGCACGTCGCCGCGCTCGCGAACAGGTTGCGGTCGGGCCCGGGCGGCAAGTCGGGAGGCTGGACGGCGTGCCCCTTGACGGCCTCCTCCAGGATCTTCCAGCCCGTTTCCTCGGTGGGCGCCACCCAGACCGTGAACCCGAAGCGACCGCCCGGTGCCAGCACGCGCCGCGCCTCGGTAAAGGCGCGGTCTGGATACGGCAGGTGCAGCACACCGAAGTTCATCACCACCCGGTCGAAACTCCCGTCCGCGAACGGCAGGGCCTGGGCATCGCCCTCGCGGAACTCTATCCCCGGCTGCCCCGCGCGGGCGCGCTCGACCATCGCCCGGGAGAAGTCGAGTCCCGTCACCAGGGCGCCCAATCGGTGCGCCGCCGCGCTCACGACACCGGGGCCGCAGCACAGATCGAGGACGCGTTGCCCCCGGCGCACGTTCGCCGCCGCGAGCAGCGGCCCCGCGAACTGCGCCGACAGCGAGGTCCAGAGCTCCTCGTAGCGCGGGGCCACGCGCTCCCAGCCCTCGCGCTCGAAGCGCGCGAACGCATCGAAACTGCCGCTCCCAGGCGAGATGGTCATATCCGTCGGTTGGTGACTTTGACCGTAAAGTACAGGAACGGTCCGTCCACTGACTTGAACCAGTGTGGGATGCCGTTCGGCACGACGATCACGTCACCCGCCCTCAGGTGACGGGTCTCGCCACCCTCGATCCCCGACCCACGCAGCTCGTCGTGCGTCACTGTGTGGAGATGCTTCGCCGTGCCGCCGGTGACGAACACCGCGTGCCCCTGGAGCACGTAGATGACGTCGGTGTCCCGGGTGTGCACCTCGACCCGGCCGGGAGCCTCTCGCCGGCTGGTCAGGATCTTGTACGCCTCGACCTCGAGCAGCGGCTTTCCCTTGGCGAACGCGGCCGCCACGGCGCCGCTGTCGAAGAAGGTCACATGCGCCACCGGGGCCATCGTGTTCTGCGGGCGCGCGGTGCCTAGCGGCAACCCGAAAACGCTCATCAACAAGAGCCGGTACATGGAACGCATGACGTCCGCTTCCTTCCGATCAAGGCTCACTGGTTGGGGGGGGCGGGCGGATCGGCCACCTGGCAGAACGCCTTGATCACGCCCTCGCCGTGCTCGAGGTAGTCGAACAGCTGCCGGTAGTTCTCGAGCCCCTTCACCGGGTGCGTGAGCAGCCGATGGAGCCATCCGGGATACTCGAGAGCCGCCTGCGACAGATCTCTCACACCCGTCTCGAAGTACTCGCGGTTCGCATTCACCGTCCCCACCATGACCTTGTTGCCGAGCACGAACGAGAGGTTGATCCGGTCGGCCGGCACCTCGACCTTGTGGTCGCTCCCCGTGACGCTCGACAGCACTAGCACGCCGTTTTTCGCCAGCGCCTGCATCGCGTCGAACACCAGTGGCGCGAACCCGGACGCCTCGAAGATGAGATCGAACGGTCCGTATTTCGCCGCGATATCGAGGAAGGAGCCTTCGGCGGCGGAGGCATAGCGGGCCCGCAGCGTCTCGACGAGATCCGAATTCAAGTACGGGCGTGGTTGCTTGGCGAACGTCGTCACCTCGACGCCCCGAAGCCGGAGCGCCAGCGTCGCGAGCAACCCGATCGTGCCCGCGCCGATCACCGCCGCCTTGCGGGGCCGCCACACCCGCAGCCGGCGCTGGATCTCGAACGCCTGCGCGATGCCCTTCTCCACGACCGTCGTGGGCTCGAGCAACACGCCCACGTCGCCCAGGCCCTGCGGCACCTTGACCACGAACTCGGCGTCCTCGACGTAGTACTCGGTGAGGAAGCCGTGACGCCGGCTGATCCCCCGCTCGAAGTACACGTCGTCGGTCGTCATGTCGGACGTGCCGATGCGGTCGTAGATGCTCATCCCGGGCCGGCGCACGGTCGCGAC
>DATDFP010000043.1:0-3655 GCA_036522535.1 Gemmatimonadales bacterium | reverse complement strand
CGGCCGCGCCGCCCTCGCGCGCGTGACTGCCGCGGCGATCGCGTGGCCGTTCGTCGCCGTGTCGCTCGTGATGCTGACCGCCGGTCCGTGGTTCCCGCTCACCGTGCACCTGCCGCCCGGTGATCGGGTCGCGGTCGCGCTGACGCTCGGCGCCTTCGCCGCCGCGTCGTCGCCCGCGGTCACCATGGCGATGATCGGCGAGCTCGACGCCCGCGGGCCCGTGGCGAGGGCGCTGCTCGGTAGCACCGTGGCGCAGGACGTCGCCACCGTGATCCTCCTGACCGCCGTCCTCGCCGTCGCGGGCGACCTCACGGGGGGCGGGAAGCTGAACAGCACGGTCGCCGGGGCGGCTGCGCTGACCCTCGCCGCCTCGCTCGCGGCCGGCGCGGTGCTCGGATACCTCCTGGGGCAATACCTGCAGCTCATCCAGCGCGACACAACACTGTTCCTCGTGACCGTGGCGTTCGTCTCGGCCGAAGCCGGGCGCCTGATCCACCTGGAGCCGGTCTTCATCGCGCTCGCCGCTGGGTTCTACCTGGAGAACGTCGCGCGCGTCGAGGGCGAGCGCGTGCGTGGAGCGCTGAAACGGAGCTCGCCGCTCGCGTCCATGGTTTTCTTCGTCCTTGCGGGCGCCGGCCTGGAGCTGCGCGGGCTGGCCGAGCTCTGGCCCTGGGCGCTGCTGGTGATTGCCCTGCGGGCGGCGGGCCTGCGCTACGGGTTGCGTTGGGCCGGCCGCCACCCGGCTGTGACGCCCGCCCTTGCCGCGCACGGCTGGATGGGACTTATATCGCAGGCCGGCATTATCTTGGGGCTCGCTCACCTGGTGCGGCGGGCGTTCCCGGGGTGGGGTGTCTCGCTCGAAAGTCTCATCGTGGCGATGATGGGTATCAACGAGGTGGCCGGGCCGATCGGCTTCCGCAGAGCGCTGGTGCGCGCAGGTGAGGTCGCGAAGGAGGAGGAGATCATACGTGCAAGCGAAGAGGTGGCCGGTACCATGGGCGCTCAGGCTGACGTCGCTCCTCGGAGGGACGGCCTGCAGAAGTGAGGGCGCGAGAGAGACAACTTCTCTGGAGATTACGGAATGAAGGGCACGCTCACGCGACTCAGAGTGTTGTTGCGCTCACGGGCGGTGATCCCGACCCTCCTGGTCGGCGCCACGGCCATCGCCTGCCAGAGTGGCACCCAGCCACCGGGCGGTGGGCTCGTCTGCCCGGTGCAATCGGCCGCTGCGCCCGTTGGGGCGGCGATCGCCCGCGCCCTCGCGGCCGCGATCCCTGACGCCTCGCGCAACACAATCTGGAGCGCCACGAACGGCGTGACGCTGCAGACCGTGGCGAACCCTGGTGGGAGGACGCTCTCCAGCCCGCTCACGGGGACGGCCGGCCACGGCATCGCCACGCTTGGTAATCTGGGGAACGACCGGCTGGGAAGCGGCTACGCTCTCCGGGAGAGCGCGGCTGGCTTCCCCCGGGTGACAACCGCCCGGTTTGCTGCCATGCAACCCTGCACGGGTGGAACCCCGCTCAGCTTGGCAGTGGCGGCCTACACGGCGGTCGATCCCACCACCAACGCGGGGTGCACCGAGTTCCCGGCGAACGCGTCCGCCGCGCTCGTCGAGTACCTGCTCGTGCCTCAGTCGGCGAGCGGCACGCCCAACGACTCGGAGAGCTTCAGGCTGCAGGGCGGAACCGTCACGCCTGGCCCGGTGGCGGGTCAACTGACGCTGCCGCGGGTCGCGCCCGCGCCGCTCTCCCCCGCCGAACAGTTCCACCAGTTCCTGCGCCGGTCGGAGCGCGCGCGCTCGTACCGGATGCCGCCTCGCGGCGCCCGCGCGCCCACCGGGCAGCTCGCGCCACAGCCATCGGGTCCTCTGACGTCAGCCGACTCCGGTAGTGCGCGCAGCTTCAAGGTGTGTGGCGACCTGCAGTGCAACACGCCGCTACCCGTGGTCAGGGCATGCTTGGTGAAGCTGGGACAGCACATCGCAATCTATTTGGACAGCGCCGCTCCCTCTCCGGGGTTGTCGCAGACCGACCTCAACGCGCTGCGAGACGTGTTCGATAACCGGCTGTACGCCGTCGATCACGGAGCGTTCGGCGTCGAGTCGGACATCGACGGCAACGGGGTGGTCATCGTCCTGATGACGAACCAGATCAACAAGCTCGTCACGGCGTCGCAGTGCCAGACGACGGGCTTCGTGGCGGGCTACTTCTTTGGCGCGGACATCGATCCCCAGTTCGCGTCGGCGTACAACAACGGCGAGATCTTCTACTCGATCGTGCCCGACCCGGCCGGAACGCTCAGCTGCACGCATACCGTCGCCCAAGTCAAGCAGCTCGTGCCGGTTACGTTTGTCCATGAGTTCCAGCACATGATCAGCTACAACCAACACGTGCTCGTCCGGCACGGTGAGGCGGAGATCCTGTGGCTGAACGAGGCGTTGTCGCATTATGCCGAAGAGCGTGGTGGCCGGAGCTTCCTCCCGGGGGATACGACGACGTTTTGCAGCTACGTCGTCGGCGACCTGTACAACGCCGGCCAGTACTTCACGGCGCCGCAGAGTCACTTCCTAGTGGACACCGCCGGGATCGGCGGGCTCGCGGAGCGGGGCGCCTACTGGCTGTTCGTGCACTATTTGATCGACCAGTTCGCGCAGGATACGTCCCTGGTGCAGGCGGACGCGTTCACGCAGACGCTCGACCAGACGCTCGCCACCGGCGTAACCAACGTGCAGAACGCCAGCGGTGGTACGCCGTTCGCAACGCTCGTGGAGCGGTGGGCGCTTGCGAACTACGTCTCGGACCTGCCGGGCTTCGTGACGCCGCCGGAGTTGAAGTACAAGGTGTGGGCGTTCCGCACTGCCTATCCGCGGTTACGGTCGCGGTGCAACAACGGGAGCATCCCGGCCGCGTTCCCGCTCGTGCCCGGCGTCGGTGCGGGCGGCGCGGTAAACTTGAGCGGTTTCCTGCATGCGGGGTCGGGCACGTACTATCGGGCGCAACAGAGCGCGGGTGCCGCGGGCTTCACGTTGCTGTTCAGCGACGCTATGGGGGGCGCGCTACAGCCGTCGGTGGTGCCAAGGTTGAACGTGATCAGGATTCAGTGACGCTCGCGGATCGGCTTCAGCCGCGAACGCGGGTGGGCTGGATCATCCTCGTTCTCTTCGCGGCCCGATGGCCTCTTCGGTTGACGGCCCAGTCCGAAGGCAGCGTGCTCACCGACCTTCCGGGGTCTACGCGTGCGGCCGGGCTGCGCGGGGCCGGTGCGGCTCTCGTGGGTGACGCGGGCGCCGTGTTCTCGAACCCTGCCGGCATCGCGACCATCCGCCGTCTTTCCATCGAGGGCGCCTACCAGCGATCCGCGGGCGGAACCACCGTCGGCTCGGGCGCCCTCGCCCTGCGGGCCGGGCGGCTGTCGTGGGGCTTCGCCGTCGCCGCGCTCGACACCTCGGGCGTGCTGCCGCGCGCGACGAACGTGCTCGGCCTCTCGTCGCTCGTCGTCCGTACGAGCTTCATTGCCCTGGGCACCTCCCTCAAATACGTTCGGGAGACGCTCGCCGGCGCCACCGCCGACGCATGGGCCGGGGACGTGGGAGTCGCCGTCGCGGTGTTCGACCTGATGGCGTTCGGCGCGAGCGTGCAGAACATCGGCGGGG
>DATDFP010000042.1:0-11994 GCA_036522535.1 Gemmatimonadales bacterium | reverse complement strand
GGGGGGGGGGGAGCCGCTCCCGGCACGCGAATGCGGCGACCGCGCGGTACAGCGGCTCGCTCACCGTGTAAGGCGCGTGGGGTGAAACACCGAGGCGAAGGTGCGAAGAGGCTAAGGGGCTAAGGCGAGACAATGCCTGCTCCAGCTCGGCCATACTCGCCGCGCACTTGGCCGGGTCAGGTCCGAACACCTCCTGGTAGTAGATGCCGCGCCCGCCCAGGCGGACGAGCGCTTCCAACGGCGCCCCCGAGCTGCCGGTATCCGCGACGCAGGTGACCCCGGCGGCCCAGCACGCCCGCACCCCCTGCTCCGCCGCGCGATAGAACTCCTCGGCCGGCGTGGCGTCCTTGAGCTCGCGGATCCTGCGGATCCACTGCGCGAACGAGAGCTCGCCGTTCTGGCCCGCGAGATGGGTCAGCTCGAGATGGGTGTGGCAGTTGACGAGCCCGGGCACGAGCGCGCCGTCGGGAAATTCGAGCTGCTCGGCCCCGCGGGGCGCCGGAACGGCGCGGTTCGATCCCAACTCGGCGATCTTTCCGGCGTCGTCAACGAGAACGGCGCCGTCCTCGATCGGCGGCGCCGTGACGGGGTGCACGGAGTGGGCGCGGAGACGCAACATCAGGTGCTGGGTGTTAGGTGTTAGGTGCTAGGGGCACGGTGTCCGAACGTCACTCCCAACACCTAACACCCGACACCTAGCACCTCGCCTTCACGGCGACACCCCCACACCGAACGGCGCGTGCACGGGGCACGCTTGCGTCGGCTCCGTGCCCGGGTAGAACCAATCCCAGTGCCGCACGGCCTGCGGGCAAAACGGCGTGGCGAGGTAGCCGTTGGACCAATCCACCTCGCGCGTGATCAGCGAGTCGGGCCGCTCCCAGTCGGGCGGCGCCGGTCGCCGGTCGTAGACGTCGCGCATGAACGCGGTCCACGCGGGAGCCACGATGCGTCCGCCGCCCGCGTTGTGCTCGAGGATGCGCTGCGGGATGTCGTAGCCCATCCAGATCCCAGCCACGAGCTCGGGCGTGTAACCGATGAACCAGGCGTCCGTGTAATCGTCCGTCGTACCGGTCTTGCCGGCCGCGGGGAGCGTGAAGCCGGCCTTCCAGACGGCGCTGAAGGCGGTGCCCCGGTGGATCACGTCCTTCATGACGTCCACCATCAGCCACGTGTGCTCGGGGTCCATGACCGGCTCGCGCCGGATGGCGGGTTGCCAGAGGATGTTCCCCTGCCGGTCCTCCACGCGGAGGATGCCGACCGGCTCGGCGCGGGTGCCGAGCGTCGCGAACGCGGTGTAGGCGGCGATCATCTCGATGGGCTTGACGCTCTGCGAGCCGATGTGGATCGACGGATACGGGGGCAGCGGCGTGGTGATGCCGTAGCGCCGCGCCTCGCCGATCACGGTCTGCTCGCCCAACCCCATCCCCAGCTTGATGGTCGCGAGGTTGCGCGACAGGTAGAGCGCCTCGCGCATCGGGATCAGGCCGAGCGTCGTGTCGTCGTCGTCCTTCGGCTGCCACGTCGTCGAGTCGAGCTGCATCACCGGCGGATTGAGGGGCGAGTCGTCGAGGATCTCGGTCACCGGATGCCCGGCGCGGATCGCCGCCGAGTAGACGAACGGCTTGAACGTCGAGCCCGGCTGGCGCAGCGCCTGGGTAGCGCGGTTGTACTTCGAGTCGTCGAAGTCCCGGCCGCCGATCATGGCGCGGATGTAGCCGGTGTTCGCCTCGAGCGCCACGAGCGCGCCCTGGAGATAGGGAGAGAACGGGCCGTGGTCCTCACCCGACGCCTTGGACGACTCGATGTACTCGCGGTACGTCGTCCGGCCCGGGAACTTCCCGTTCGAGTACACCCCCGCCTCCACCGCGTCGAGCTGCGACTGCAGCGCGCGCTCGGCCGCTTCCTGCATGTCGAGGTCGAGCGTCGTGTAGATGCGCAGGCCGCCCTCGTACAGGTCCCGCCCGAAGCGCGCGTCCAGCTGGACGCGCAGCCATTCCACGAAGTAGGGCGCGACGTCGCCGTAGTTCGTGCGATTCGCGGTGAGCACCAGCGGGTAGCTCCTCCAGAGCTCGCTTTCCTCGGGCGTGAGGAACCCCCGCTCCCGCATCAGGCCCAGCACCAGGTTGCGCCGCCGCACGGCGCGCTCGGGGTGGGTCCGCGGGTTGTAGAACGCGGGCGCCTTGGGCAAGGCCGCGAGCGTCGCCGCTTCGGCGACATTCAGCTGGCGCGCCGACTTGCCGAAGTAGATCTGGGACGCCGCCTCGACCCCGTGCGCGCCCGCCCCGAGGTCGATCTGGTTCAGGTAGAGCTGGAGGATCGTGTCCTTCGGAAACGCGCGCTCGATCTCCACCGCGACCCGGGCTTCCTTGAGCTTCCGGGTGAGCTTCTTCTCGCGGCTGATCTCCTCGGGGAAGATGTTGCGCGCGAGCTGCATCGTTATGGTCGAGAACCCTTGCGCCCAGCTCAGCGAGAGGAGGTCGTTCTTGATCGCGCCGAAGATGCGCCAGTAATCGATCCCGTGGTGCGAGTAGAAGCGCTTGTCCTCCGTGGCGAGGAACGCCTGACGCAACGCGAGGGGGATCGCGGTGAGCGGGAGCACCGTGCGGCGCTCGGCGCCCAGCTCGGTGATGAGCCGGCCGTCGGCCGCGTAGACCTTGGACGTCTGCGTCTGTCCCGACCCGGGGCCGAGCAGCCGCGAGATGCTGGGGCAATGCTCGCCGGCGCACACCCGGGTCCAGGAGCCGTAAGCGAGACCCCCGCCGTAGGCACAGAGCAGCAGCGCCGCGGCGAGGCTGCGGCGCCGCACCTTCGGTCGCTTCCACCACGTGACGGGGATCGGCGGCGAAATGGGAGTGGGGGCCGGAATCGAGGCCATCGAGCTACAACCTAGTCACCTGGACGCCTGGACGTCTAGCCGTCTAGACGCCTGGTGAACGCTTGCCAGCGGCTGGGGCATGTCGTACGATTTCGCGCCATGCCGGATCTCTTCGCTGAGCTCGGGTGGCGCGGCTTCGTGCACCACGCCACGGAGCACCTCCAGCGCCACCTCGCGGAACAGCGGCGCACGGTGTACTGCGGTTTCGATCCCACCGCACCCAGCCTGCAGCTCGGCAACCTGATGCCGCTGATGCTGCTCCGGCATTTTCAGCTCCACGGGCACAAGCCCATCGTCCTGATGGGCGGCGGCACGGGGCTGATCGGCGACCCGAGCGGCAAGCGCGGGGAGCGCCCGCTCCTCACCCGAGAGCAGATCCGGGAAAACCTGCAGCGGCAGCGCGATCAGATGCAGCGTCTCCTCGACTTCGATCCCGGCCCCGCGGCGGCGGAGGTGATGGACAACGCCAAATGGCTGGTCGAGCAACGGCTCGTGGATTTCCTGCGCGACGTCGGCAAGCACTTCACGGTGAACCTCATGATGCAGAAGGAGGCGGTGAAGGCGCGGCTCGACACGGGCATCTCCTTCACGGAATTCAGCTACATGTTGCTGCAGGCATACGACTTCCTGCACTTGTTCCGGACGCGGGGGTGCACGCTCCAGGTGGGCGGCAGCGACCAGTGGGGCAACATCACGGCCGGGATCGATCTGATCCGCCGCGTGGATGGCGCCGAGGCGCACGGCCTCGTCGCACCGCTCGTCACCACCGCGTCCGGGGCCAAGTTCGGCAAGAGCGAATCGGGCGCGATCTGGCTCGACCCGGCGCTGACGTCGCCGTACGCCTTCTATCAGTTCTGGGTCAACACCGACGATCGCGACACCGAGAGCCACCTCAAACTGTTCTCGCTCAAGTCCCCGGAGGAGCTGAAGCAACTGCTGCACCGGGCGAAGCAGAACCCCGCGGGCCGGGAAGCCCAGCGCGCGCTCGCCGCCGAGGTGACGGGACGCATCCACGGCGACGCGGCGCAGAGCGCGATGATCGCGTCGGAGATCCTCTTCGGAGACTTCGACCCGCATGAGGCGAGCGCGAGCGTGTTCGACACGCTCGCCGGGGAGATCCCCACGACGATCATCCCGAGCAAGGACGACCTCACGTTGGTCGATGCGGTCGTGCAGGGCGGGCTCGCGAAATCGAAGAGCGAGGCCCGCCGCTCGATCGAGCAGGGCGGGGTCTACGTGAACCAGGGACGCGTCAAGGACGTCGCCCGACGCATCGAGCCGGCAGACTGGCTGGCGGATCGGAACGTGCTCTTGCGCAAGGGCAAGAAGGACTACGCGTTGCTGCGGGTGGGCGGCTGAACCGGGAGGCCCCACGTTCATCGGCCACTACGCGCTCGGCTTCGCCGCCAAGCGTCTCGCGCCGCGGACTTCGCTCGCCACCCTGTTCCTCGCCGCGACGCTCGCCGACCTGCTCTGGCCGGTCTTCCTGCTGCTCGGCTGGGAGCGCGTCACCGTCGTGCCGGGCACGAACCCGCTCCTCACGCTCACGTTCGACTCGTACCCGATCTCGCACAGCCTTCTCACGCTCGTCGCGTGGGCGACCCTCTTCGCCGTCCTCTATCAGGCGCGCACCGGCTACGCGCGCGGCGCGCTCGTCGTCGCGCCGCTCGTGGTCAGCCACTGGCTCCTCGACTACCTCACCCACCGCCCGGACATGCCGCTCTATCCGGGAGGACAGACGGTGGGCCTGGGGCTGTGGAGCTCGGTCGCCGGCACGATCATCGTCGAAGGGCTGATGTTCGTCGCGGGAGTCGCCATCTACGTCACGACGACCCGGCCGCGCGACCCCGCGGGGAGCTACGTGCTGTGGGGACTCGTGGCCGTGCTCGCCGCGTCGTACGTGGCCAGCCTGCTCACCCCGCCGCCTCCGTCCCTGCGCGCTCTCGCGATCGGCGGAATCGTGTTCGGGTGGCTGTTCGTGGGGTGGGCGGGGTGGGGGGATGCGCACCGCGAGGCGGTCACGTGAGCCCCGGGACGCGTCACCGTCACACGTCGCATGTTGCACGTCACACGAACCCGGGACCGTCCTGCGTGTGACGTGTGACGTGCAACGTGTGACGTCTGACAGTCACCCCAGTTGGTCCAGCACATCCAGCACCCGGGCCATCTCCTCGGCCGTGTTGTAGCAGTGAGGGGCGAGGCGGATCGCGCCTTCGCGCAGGGAGCAGACGACGTGCGCGCGCTTGAGCGCGTGAAAGGCCTCGGCTGGCCGCTCCGGGGCGATGCACACGATCGCCGAGCGATGCGCCTCGTCGCGCGGCGAGAGGAGGCGCGTGCCCTTCTCGTCCGCCCAGCGGAACACCGCCTCCTGGAGCGCGCGGGTGTAGCGCGCGATGTCGGCGATGCCGATCTCCACAAGCATCCGGACCGACTCGGTCATGCCATAGAAATCCTGGTACGGGAGCGTCACCATCTCGAACCGGCGGGCATCTGCGCGGAACG
Source organism: Gemmatimonadales bacterium (assembly GCA_036522535.1). GTDB lineage: Bacteria > Gemmatimonadota > Gemmatimonadetes > Gemmatimonadales > GWC2-71-9 > AG12. The sequence continues at coordinate 6,617 of DATDFP010000042.1, read as the reverse complement.
TGGTATTGTACTCGGTCAGGCGTGAAAAATCGTCCGTCCCCTCGAACGCCATCCAGCCGGTGACCGCGGGCTCGAGCGCGGAGACGAGCTCCTTGCGCACGTAGACGAACCCCGAGCCCCACGGGGAGAGCAGCCACTTCTGCCCGCCGCAGGCGAGGACGTCCACCGGCGTCTCGCGCACGTCCAGCACCGAGTTCCCCACGCCCTGGATTCCGTCCACGACCAGGAAGGTCCCGTTCGCCCGGCACGCGATGCCGAGGCGATCGAGGTCGGCGCGATAGCCGTTGGCGAACTGCACGAACGACACGGCGAGCACGCGCACGCGGGGATCGTGCAGGCGCTCGACGAGATAGTCCTCATCGGGCCACCCCTCCGCCCCGCACGGGGCGAGCTCGACTTCGATCCCCTGCTTCTGGAGCCGCAGCCACGGGTAGACGTTCGCCGGGAACTCCCGGTCGGACACCAACACCATGTCGCCCGGTTTCAGGGGCAGCGCGCGGGCGGCGAGGTTGAGCCCGTGGCTCGTATTGGTGGCGAGCGCGACCTCGCCGGGCGTGGCGTTGAGGAGCCCGGCGATCGCCTCACGCGCCGCCTGGAGCATGGCCCGCAGCTCGCCGTCCGGCAGGAGGTGCGGCGCGGTGCGTTTGGCGGTGAACGCGTCGAGGGCGCGGCGGGTGCGCTCGGGGATGGGGCCGATGGACGCGTTGTTGAGGTAGACGGTGTCGGCCGTCCAGGGAAACTCCGCGGCTCGCAGGGCCCGGAGGCTGTCGCGCAACGCCCGCAGGCGGGTCGGGTGGTAGGCGACCTCGGTCATGACGACGCCCGGCGCACGTCCAGCGCGTCGCGCAGCCCGTCGCCCAAGAGGTTCAGGCCGAGCACCGCGACCCCGATGGCGAGTCCCGGGAACAGCGACACCCAGGGCGCGACCCGGAGCAGATCCCGTCCCTCGGCGACCATCGCACCCCACGACGGCGTCGGCGGTTGGGCCCCAAGCCCCACGAACGACAGCGCCGCTTCGGCCATGATCGCTCCGCCGATGCCGAGCGTCGTGGCGACGATGACGGGCGCCAGCACGTTCGGCAGGATGTGGCGCGTGACGAGCCGCGCATCGGAGGCGCCGAGCGCGCGCGCCGCCTGCACGTAATCGAGCGCGCGCACCACCAGGACCTGGCCGCGTACCAGGCGTGCCATGCCCGCCCAGCCGACGAGTCCGATCACGAGGCAAATGACCGGGAGCGACGGCTTGACCGCGGCCGCGATGGCGATGAGGAGGAGCAGAGACGGGAAGGCGAGGGTCACGTCGGCGACGCGCATGACGGTCGCATCGACCCAGCGCCCGGAGTAGCCGGCGACGAGCCCGAGCGCGAGCCCCACAGCGAGGGAGACCGCCTGGCTCCCGAGCCCCACCGTGAGCGACAGCCGGGCGCCGTAAAGCACCCGGCTCAGCACGTCGCGACCCTGCGCGTCCGTGCCCAGCAGAAACGCCGACGACGGCGGCTTGAGGCCCGCCGACAGGTCGCCCCGGTAGGGATCACCCGGCGCCAGCCACGGCGCGCCCAAGGCAACGAGCGCCAGCAGCACGACGACCGCGAGACCGGCCACAGTCCAGCGACTGCGCGCGATGCGACGGCGGATCAGTAGCGCGGGCATAGGGCCACGACTACGTTACTCGGAAGTTCACCTTCCGGGCAAGCGGCGGCACTTCCTTGAAACCCGACACACGGTTCACTCTGGTCCTCGGCGGCGGCGGGATGAAGGGGCTCGCGCACATCGGCGTCATCCAGGCGCTGACCGAGCGGGGCCTGGTGCCGACGCGCATCGTCGGGTCGAGCGTCGGCGCGCTGGTGGGCGCCGCGTGGTCGGCGGGCCGCAGCATCCCCGAGCTGCGAGACATTGCGGTGAACCTGCGCCGCCGGGACGTGTTCGCCGTGGCACACACCGACATGGCCTTCAAGCGCATGCGCTCCCCGGCCCTGTTCCGCCGCGAGCCGCTCGACGCGCTCATCCACGGGCTCGTGGGCGACGTCACGTTCCAGGAGCTGCAACAGCAGCTCGTGGTGAACACCGTGGACATCAACTCCGGAATGCAGGTGTTCTGGGGCCTGGAGGGACTGGACGAGGTGTCGGTGATGGACGCGGTGTTCGCGTCGTGCGCGCTCCCGGGGTATCTGCCGCCGCGTGAGATCCGCGGGCGCTTCTACGTGGACGGCGCGACAGTGGACAACCTGCCCGTCGGCACGGCGCGGATCCTCGGGGCGGACCTCATTCTCGCCGTCGACGTGTCGGCGTCGAACGCGTTCCGCGAAGACGTACAGGAGGAAGGCTTCGCCGCGGTGTTCGCGCGGGCCACCGAGATCGCCATGCAATCGCTGCTCGAGCTCCGGCTCCGGGAATGGGGCACGCCGCCGATCTACTACATGCACCCGCGGGTCGAGCACATCTCGCCCTTCTCGTTCGATCATCTCCGCGAGCTGGTCGAAGAGGGGTACCGCGCCACGGTCGCGGCCCTCGAGCACCCCGGGGAGTGGCCGGCGCCGGGCGATCCCGGCGTCTACCCCAGGCGCCGCGTCTCCGTGCGCGTGCAACGCGAGCGCTGCATCGGGTGTGGAGCCTGCCTCGTGCAAGCCCCGCCGGGCATGTTCGTGCTGGACGCGCAGGGCAAGGCGGTCGTGACGCGGCCGGATCAGGAGTGGTCCCCGATCGACGGCGAGTTCATCCGCCACTGCCCGACCTTCGCGATCAGCGCGCGCCCGACGCCGGCTGCCGCCGAAACTCGCCGTCAATCCGGATGAGGTCGGCGACGACGCGGTCCCAGTTGTAATAGGTCTCCGCCGCGCGGCGGCCCGCCGCCCCCATGCGCCGCCGCAGCGCCTCGTCGGCGAGCAACCCCTTGACGACGCCGGCCACCGCCGCCGGATCATCGGGATCGACGAGGACTCCCGTCTCGTTCTCGCGCACCGCGTCGGGCACGCCGCCCGAGCGCCCGCCCACGACCGCGAGCCCGCAGGCGGACGCTTCCACGATCGCAATCCCGAATCCCTCGGCGAGGAGATCGTACCGCCTCGAGACGCCGACATAGAGGTCCGCGGCGTTGTAGACCGCGGGGAGCTCGGCGTCTGGCACGAAGCCCAAGAATCGCACCGCGTCGCCCAACCCGAGTCCCGCCGCGAGGCGCTCCAGGTGCGACCGGGCGGAGCCGAGGCCCGCCACGGCGTAGCGGGCGGTGGGGAATGCCTGGCGCACCGCCGGCAGCGCCTGGATCACCGTATCGATCCCCTTGTGCCAGTCGAGCCGCGAGACCGTGAGGAGCCACGGCCCGCCTTCGAGCCCGTACCTGCGGCGGACGGGGCGCGGATCGATGCCGGGCCGGAAGTGGGACGGCGTCGTGCCGGGGAGCACGACGCGCACGTCGGCGGCGAGCGCCGCGCAGTCGAGGGTCGTGAGCAGAGATCGGGCGAGGTCCGCGGTCCAGCGGCTGTTGGCCACGACAACGGCGCATCGGCACAAGAGCTGACGCGCGGTCCAGCGCTTGAAGGCGGAGCGGCGCCGCTTCGCGTCGAGCAGCAACAGCTCCGTGCCGTGAACGATCACGCCGTACGGGAGGCCGTAGCGGGCCTGCGTCCAGCGCGCCGGATACCCCGCCGGCTTGAGCTCGCCGCACCAGGCGAACCCCGGCCGGAGCCGCCGCGTCAGGTCGCTCGCGCGCCGGGTCCAGAGCGCGAGCCCGTTGAGCGTTCGGAGCCGCGTGGCGCGGATGCCGACGCGGTCGATGCGCTGCGGGAACTCGGGGTCGCTGGTTTCACTCCCCGCGTACCGCCCCGTCGAGACGACGAGGGACTGTGGCGGGTAGCGGCGGGCGATTTCCCCCATCCAACGGGCGATGCCGCCGCCGTGGGGCGGGAAATTGAACGCAAACAGGAGCGTCGTGCCTACGACGTCACCTCGGCTTCGATCGTGCGGAGGTCGCGCACAACGCGGTCCCAGTTGTAATACGTCTCGACCGCGCGGCGTCCGCCCGATCCGATCCGCTTCGCCAGGTCGGCGTCCTGAAGCAGCCGGCAGATCGCGTCGGCGAACGCGGCCGGATCCTCCGGCGGGACGAGGAAGCCCGTCTCACCGTCGCGCACCGCGTCGGCGACGCCGCCCGAGTCCCCCGCCACCACCGGCAGGGCGCATGCCGAAGCCTCGACCAGCGAGATCCCGAATCCCTCGACGCCGATGTGCTCCTCGCGGCGCGAGGCGCCGACGTACACGGACGCGAGGTTATAGAGCGCGGGGAGGTCACGCTCGGCGACCTCACCGAGGAACCGGACGCGGTCCGCCACGCCCAGCTTCTCGGCGAGCCCGGCGAGCCGGTCCCGCTCGGGGCCGTGCCCGGCGACGATGTAGCCCACGTCGCCCGCTCGCGCGACGACCGCCGGCAGCGCTTCGAGCACCGTGTCCACTCCCTTGTGCGCGACGAGGCGCGCCACGGTGAGCAGCCAACGCCCGCCTTCTTTCGGCAGGTCGAAACGCCGCCGCAGCTCGCCGGCGTCCACTCCGGGCCGGAAGCGCTCGGGATCGGTCCCGAGGTGCACGACACGCAGGCGCTGGCCGTGGCCGTCGAGCCCGAGCTCCCCCAGGACGGTGAGCGCGAGGTCGCGCGTCCAGCTCGAGATCGCCACCAGGGCCGCGGCGCCGCCGATGATCGCGCGGGCCGAGCGGCGCTTGAAGCCGGAGTGGTGGTATTTGTGCTGCTCGGAAAGCAGGTCCGCGCCATAGAAGAAGATGCAGTACGGGGTGTGGGTGCGCTCGAAAACCCACCGCGCCGGATAGCCTGCGGGCTTCACGTTGCCGCAATACACGAAGCCCACGCGGTGCTGGCGGGCGAGGCTCGCGGCGCGACGCGACCAGAGCAGCAGCCCGGGGAGCGTTTTGGTCCGCCGCCGGCTCACCGGGAGGCGGTCCACCGCCCCGTTGAACTGTCCGTCCACCTCGGGTGCATCGGGGTCCTGCGGTGTGGAAACGATCAGTTTGCCCTTGGGGTAGCGCTTGAGGAGCTCACCGTGCAGCCGGGCGATCCCGCCGCCCATCGGGGGGAAGTCCTGTGCGAGTAGCAGGCTGGTCATCGCGGGCGCTCCCGAAGAGAGGGGTGGGCATGCCCCACGGAATGCTAGGGGAGGCGAGCGCCTCGCGGTAGACCGCCTCAGTCCGCTCGGCGGTGCGCTCGATCGTAAACTCGCGGCGCACCAGCTCCCGGCCGGCCCTGGCAATCCGACCCGCGAAGTCCGCGTCGCCGAGCACGCGGTCGAGCGCGCGGGCCCACGCGGCGGGATCGAGCGGCGGGACGAGCACCCCCGTCTCCCCGGGGATGATGAGGTCGCGATTCCCGCCTGCATCGGACGCAACCACCGGCAGCCCAAGCGCCATCGCTTCGAGCAGCGCCTGCGACAGTCCTTCCATGCGGGACGGCAGGGCGGCCATGGCGGCAAGGTGAAAGAAGGCCAGCACACGGTCGGTGACGGGAATGAAGACCACGCGATGTCGGCCGGGGGCCGCTCGTGCAAGGGCGCGGAGCCCTTCATCGGGCTCGACCCCCACGCACGCGAGGACGATCCCGCGCTCGACGCCCGAAAGCGCCTCGAGCGCGACGTGCTGATCCTTGAGGCGCGACGCGATCAGCACCACCGGCCGCCCGCCGGGGTCGCCGAGCGCGGCGCGGGCGGCCGCCAGATCCGGAGGCGCCACGGGCGCGTCGATGCGCTCGATCGCAATGCCGTTTGGTACGACACGGAGCCGCGCGCCCGGCTGCCAGCGTCGCCGCAGCGCGCGCGCCACCGCGCCGCTGACCGCGATCGTGCGATCCGCGGTCAGCCCCACCGCCAGGATCTCGAGCGGCGAGGTCAGTGGCATCGTGCGGCGCGTGACGACAAACGCCGGCGGCAGCTTGCCGCGCCAGCGCAGCCACGTCAGCGCGCGGCGGTCGAGCGTGGCGTGCGAGTTCACCACGTCCACACGCTCGCGCGCCACCAGGTCCGCGAGCGATCGTGCGGCCTCGCTGAGCGGCCCAAATCGCAGCGGCACGACGGCGAGGCCGGCCTCCTGCGCCAGCCGGGCGAGCAGCACACCCGAGCGGCACCCGACCAGCAGGCGGTGGCCGCGCCGCGCGAGCTCCCGGCTCAGATCGAAGATCGATTGTGTCGAGCCGGCAGGCCCGCCCTGGTGGGTCAGCTGAAGAATCGTGAGAGGCCGGTCGCCCATGGGGGAGGCTTCGTCAGTTGGTCTGGGTGCTAGTGCCGTTCCAACTATTTGTGCCCAACGTTCGGATGCAGAACGGAGCGGCAGATGTGGCGCGGCGCCGATCGGCATTTAGGCTCGACAAGTTGGAACGGCACTAGGTGCTGGGTGTTAGGGGACGATCCCCAGCATCCAACACCCCGCACCTAACACCTGGAAACCCAGAGATCTGATCATACGGCGCCGGCCGGTGTAGGTAAGACCCTGGGACAGGTGGGGCGCTCTGGCATCGGGACTCACCTACCGTAGCCCGTCCAGTGCCACGTTTCAAGAAGACGAACAGAAAGGAGACCACGCAATATGGTCCCCAGTTCGCTGAGTGGCCTGATTCCCCAGAGTAC
>DATDFP010000041.1:0-7188 GCA_036522535.1 Gemmatimonadales bacterium | reverse complement strand
GGCACCTGTCTCAGAAAGTAGGCGCCGCCGATCCGCAACGTCCACAGATCGGAATACCCTTGGTTGAATTGCGCGGCTTCCGCGCCGGTGAAGCGCGCGATTTCCACGTCGGAGGCTATGCCGACCCCGTTGTGGAATCGCCCGCCGAACTGGCCCCCAACTATCGTGCCGGATGTGGATGTGCGGCCGAGGTGGAATGCGGCCCAACCGGGATGCTCCAGGGAGGTGCGCCGGCATGTCTCCTGAGGAACCGCCGCACGCGTTGCGGATAGCGTTAGCGCGCCCCCGAGGGTCATGCTTCGGACGAAAGCTCCGTACCGCCGAGGTTCATGCTCGTCCGCTTTCACCGGCCCCCCGCGTTGGGGGCTGCTCACGTCGCCAGCGCCGCTGCCTCGAGGGCACGGGCCGCCAGGGCGAGAATCAGGCGGATGCCGTCCCTATCTGGCAGGGTCTCCGGCGTGTCCGGCAGCTCGGAGAGCGCGTCCCAAGCAATGACCACCAACCGACACTCGGTGTCGAAGTTGTTTCCGGTGAAACTTTGGCCCAGGTCGCCGAGCACCCGGCGGAGTGTGTCCGCGCTCGCTCCCGTGCCGAAGTCTGCAGTCATCGGACCGGCGGCATGCAGCAGCGCGGGGCGGAGCGCCTGAGGTGTGAAGGGCTGCGGTTGGACTGCCTCAACCAGCGCTGAGGGCAAGAGGCAGGGCTGCGGCTCGAACGGTGCGGGAGTCTTGGGGTCGCAAGCGCCAAGGACCAGCAGCGGCAAGAAAAGGCCCGCGACCGGGATAGAACGGCGCGGGGCGCAACAGTCGAGAGCCATGAGCGGGGTTCGACTATTGACGGTCATCAACGAATCCCGCCGAAGCGTGGGGGCACATCTATAGATGTCGGAGCCGATGTTTGTCAATAGTTTGTCCATGGAGAGAAGCTCGGTGATCACCACCCGCCGGCGCGTAGCCCTCGGGTCAGCAACGACTTCCGTGTGTCCGTGCGGGGCTGCGCCCGCTACCCCGCACCCAGGAGCCGAGACAGCTCCCGATCGTGACGGCGCGCCAGCAACAGCTGAGCGCAGCAAGCTCCCACGAGAGCCGTGAACAAGTCCCACTGTGTGTCCCACACGTCGCCTTGCGTCCCGAGGAAATCCGTCGCCGCTTCGCCCCCGGCAAGCGCGGTCCACCACTCGACCAACTCGTAACAGGCGCTGATCGCCAGCGCGACGCTCACCGTGAGAAAGAACAGCCACGGGCCACGCTGTAGCGGTGTGCGCCTGAGCAGGATCTCCCGGCAGATCATGGAGGGCACGAACCCCTGGGCAAAGTGCCCCAGGCGGTCGTAGTCGTTTCGGGCGAGGCCAAAAAAATGCTGGGCCCAGGACCCAAGCGGCACGCGCGCGTACGTGTAATGGCCGCCGATCATGAGGATGATGGCGTGAACAAAGATGAGGCGGTAGACCAACGGTGTGAGCGGAAACCGCCGGGCCGTGGCGACGAGCAGAGGAGCGCCGATGAGGATGGGCGCGACTTCGAGAACCCATGTCGTGGGATCGTACGCATGGATGGCGCTGAGGGCGAGCGCGATGAGGCCGCCCACCAGCAGCACCAGGGGCTCGGTTCGCCTGAGCGGCGCCGGCCAACGTCCTAGGACTGGTCCCGCAGTCGCTCCTCGGCCGCGGCGCGCGCCTGCTCCTCGAGGCGCTTCTTCTCCGCGGCAAGATCGAGAACGGTGCCGCACTGCGCGCAGGTCACAGGATCGTTGGGCCCCGGCTTCTGGCTGCTGGCCTTGAAGCGTGTGCCACCGCACTGCGGGCACTTGAGCGTGAACTTGATCTGGGCCATGGACGGGGGGCTCAGCCGGCGCCGCTCTCGTAGCGCCGAAACTGTTTGCCGTCGACCGCGGCGCGGGCGGACCGCAACGCTGCGGTCGCGTGCTCGAGGAGGTTGGCGGGCTCGAGGGGCGTGTCGCGCACGTTCTGCACGGCCTCGTATCCCGCGCGCACCTGCAGCGGCGGCACGCCTGCAGGCTTGGGCTGCGCCGTCTCGATGGCCTGCGCCATGCGCCGGGCGAGCTGCAGAGCCCCCGCGGCGTCGGTGGCGGGCGCCAGGATCGCGTACTCCGCGCGGTCCAGGTGCCCGATGATGTCGGAGGCGCGCCCGGCGGACTGCAGCATTCTCTCGACGTAGTCGAGCGCGGCCACGCGCGCAGCCGCGGCCTGGGCGGTGCGCGCATCCGGGAACTCCGGCTCGGCCGCGAGCGCCACACACCCCAACGCCGCATGCCGGCGGAATGCATCGGCCACGAGCTCGCGCGCGCGGCGCTCGAGCCCGCGCGCCGTGTACAGTCCGCTCGAGTCTTCTATGGACCCCTCCTCCCGCACGCGATCGGCCTCCATCTTGACGTGGACGAAGGTCTCGAGCTTCAGCAATATCTCCTCAGCGTCGAGCGGCAGGCCGAGGCAATCCCACGCCCCGGCGCGCAGCGCCGCCAGGCGCCGCCGCTGGGGGACCGGGGCGGACGCGATCACGACGATGGGCGTGGGGCGAGCGATCGCGGGATCCTGGCGCAGCGCGCGGCACACGTCCACGCCATCGAAATCGGGGAGACCGGCGTCGACCAGAATGAGATCGGGTAGCACGCTGAGCGCGCGGTCGAGCACCTCGCGGCCGGTCGATACCGTGAGCACGCGGTATCCACGCGGCTCGAGCATGCTCCCGAGCCCGCGGGTCGCCCCATCAGGAGACTCGCCTATGAGCGCAAGCGGAGAGCGCGTGGGGCGGGGGCGATCGGGGTCATTGGCCAAGCTCGTCACGCAGGGTTCCAAGGCCGGGGTGCAGGCAGCGAGCCCCGATGCCGCGCCAGCCGATGCGCGGCTCAGGCCGTCCGCGCGAAGTATGGACCTCGCATCAGGCCGGGACAAACCGGGGAAACACCTGAACTCGTGAGGGAAAATACCTGGGGCTCGGGCCCCACTTCCGCTTACGGAGCGATCAATCCCTCGCGCACGGCGTAGCGGACCAGCCCGGCGACCTCATGGACGCCGAGCTTTTTCATGATCCGCATGCGGTGGAACTCGACGGTCTTGGGCGTGATCTGGAGCAGCGCGGCGATCTCCTTGGTCGACTTCCCTTCGGCGACGAGCTGCACGACGTGACGCTCCCGAGACGTTAGCTGGGTCGTCACGCCGGCCGCGGCCCTGCACGCATCGATCACCACGTGGGACACTCCGGGGCTCACGTAAATCCCCCCCTGGCAGACGGCGTCGATCGCATGCACCAGGTCCTCGGCAGCCTGAGTCTTGACGACGAAACCGCGCACCCCGTCGCGAAGCGCCTGCACCACGTAGCGGTCGTGAGCGAGCGCGGTAAGCAAAATGACACGGGTCTGGGGACATGCCTGCGCGATCTGACGCGCTGCCTCGAGGCCGTTGAGGAACGGCATCGCGATGTCGAGCACGGCAACGTCGGGTTGGAGCTCGCAAACCAGCTCTACGCCCGCGCCCCCGTCCGAGGCCTCGCCGACCACTTCGATGCCCTGCCGCTCGAGCAGCGCCTTGAGGCCCTGCCGCAGGACCACGTGGTCGTCCGCCAGCACCACCCGCGGCGACATTGCGACTTCCTCCTCCTCCTCGTGTTGGCGGGTTATCCTCCACCTTCACGGCGGTCCCACCCTAATGGCGCTCGCGCCGGCCCGCGTCAAGCCGGGTGGCGGGCTCGGAGAAGCAAGTACTTGCCCACAAGCGACTTGGTTTCGAGATGACACCAGAAGCGCTCCCTCGGGTACGAGGCCATCCGCCTCAGGGAATGACCATGGGACGGTGCGGCCTGCTGCTCACACTCTGGGCACTTCTGCCGGGTGGTCCGGTCCCAGCCCAGACTCCCGGGCCCCCCCGCTCTCCCGGCCACCGGAGGGTCGGCCTCGCGTTGAGCGGCGGCGCTGCGCGGGCGCTGGCCCACATCGGGGTCTTGAAGGTGCTCGAGCAAGCCGGCGTTGCCGTGAACGCCGTCGCCGGCACCAGCATGGGGAGCGTCGTCGGCGGTCTGTACGCGGCCGGCTACACGTCCGGCGCGCTCGACACCATCGCCCTTACCGAAGACTGGTCCGGGCTCCTCACCGACCCGGTGAGGCGCCGGGACCTTCCGGTCGGGCGGAAGTTCACCGAGAACCATTATCTGCTCACGCTGCCGATCTACCGCGGAGCGATCCACCTCCCTCGCAGCGTCGTGGCGGGACAGCGCATCTCCCAGCTGCTGGCCCGCCTCACCTGGCCGGTCCACTCCGTTCGGGACTTTCGCCGGCTGCCCATTCCATTCGCCGCAGTGGCGACGGACCTCGAAACCGGCAAGGCAGTGGTCCTCGATCACGGCTTCCTACCGGATGTCATTCGCGCGAGCACGGCGATACCGAGCGTCTTTTCACCGGTCGAGATCGAGGGCCGGGTCCTCATCGACGGCGGTGTCGTGCGCAACCTCCCCGCAGAGGACGCCCGCGCCCTCGGCGCGGATCTGTTGATCTGCAGTGACGTCACCGACCCCCTCGAGCCACGGGACAGCATCGTCTCGTTCGTCGACGTCCTCGTCCAATCGGTGTCGTTCCGGATCTGGGACTCGGAGGACCAGCAGCGGAGACAATGCGACGTGCTCATCAAGCCCGACGTGCGCGCGTTCCCCGCATTCGGGTTCAATCGGGTTCGCGACATTATCGCCCGGGGTGAAGCGGCGGCCCGCGCCGCTCTGCCGGAAATCGAAACCGCCCTGTCTCGATCCTCCGCCGGGGCCCGCGAGCCCCGGCCGCCGGTGCCCAGCCCCGAGTCGGTGCTGGTGACGACGGTCCGGTTCGACGACCCGGGTCGCATCCCGCAGCGGTTTCTCGTCCGAGCCCTCGGGTTGAAACCGTCCACCTGGGTGTCGCGCCGGGAGCTCGACCGGGGAATTGATCGGCTCTACGCCACGGGGCTCTTCGAGACCGTCCGCTACCGGCTGGAGGCTCTGCCGGGCGGCGCCGAACGACGCGAGATGACGGTGCTGGTCCGGGAGCCATCCGCGGGCCGCTTCCGCGTCGGACTCCGCTACGACAGCCGGTACAAGGCCTCGGTGCTGCTGTCAGGCATCCTCGGCCGCATAGGGTTCGGTGCGAACGGACGGGTCGACGTCCGTCTGGGCCAGCAGAGCCAGGTAGGCCTGGGCGTATCTCCATCCATCGGCGAACTGAAAACCGTGACGCTGGGCGCCAGGGCCGACTACGCCCACACTCCCTTCGATCTCTACGAGGGCGAGCACCGCGTGGCTCAGGTCCGGGTCGATCTCGGCGCGCTCTCGGCGTCGATGGCCAAGAACCTCGGAACGGCCGCGGAGCTCACCGCGTGGATCAAGGCCGAGCATGCGCGATGGGACCAGGAAGTGTCCGCGGTGGATTCCGGTTCGATCGAGCGGACGTTCTACAGCGCCGCCGGTGTCGTCGACGTCGATACCTACGACCGGGGACTCTTTCCGCGCCGTGGCGTCGGCCTCAAGGCCCTCTCCGAGTGGGGCAACCGACTCTCCGGCGGGGGTGGCTCCTTCTCGCACCACTTTGCCGACGTGCGGGGGTACCTGCCGGTCTATCGCACGATCTCGCTCTGGGGCGGCGTGACCGTCGGGGCCTCGGGCGGCGACCTTCCGCCGCACTACCAGTTCTTTCTCGGAGGGGCCAATGCCTACTACGTCTTTCCAGACCGCGACATTTCCTTCGTGGGGCTAAATATCCAGGAGCTGCGCGGCCGGCACGTCCAGAAGATTGAGCTGGGGGCGCAGTGGGAGTTCGTGCGCGACGTCTTCGGCCGTGTGCGCTGGAACGCGGGCAACGTGTTCGACCGCTGGCGCTGGGATCCCGCCGGCTACGTGAATGGCGTCGGCATCGAGCTCGGCGCGAAGACCTTCGCCGGGCGCCTGAGCCTGAGCGTGTCGGGGAGCGGCCACACAGCCTGGCCGAGAGTCGAACTCGACCTCGGCCTTCCGTTCTGACCTGGGGTCCCGGCCCACAGTGCCCAATGCCCCGACGATGCGCGCCATCTGGCTCGAGGGACGGAAGATTCGGCTTCGCGACGACGTCCCGGTCCCCGAGCCGCCGCCCGGTGAAGCGCTGGTGCGCGTGCACCGGGCGGGCATCTGCAACACCGACCTGGAGCTCGTGCGCGGCTACTACCCCTACACGGGAATCCTCGGGCACGAGTTCGTCGGGACGGTGCAGCAGGGCCCCGAGCCGTTGCGGGGCCATCGCGTGGTGGGGGAAATCAACGCGGTGTGCGGCTGCTGCAGCGCGTGCCGGGCCGGGCGTCGCACTCACTGCGAGCGCCGGACCGTGCTGGGTATCGTCGGGCGGCACGGGGCGTTCGCCGACTATCTCACGCTACCGGTCGAAAATCTCCACGTCGTTCCGGACCAGGTCTCGACCGACGCCGCGACCTTCGCCGAGCCCCTCGCCGCCGCGCTCGAGATCCAGGAGCAGGTTCCCCTGCACCCCGGCGACCGCGTGCTGGTCGTGGGAGACGGGAAGCTCGGCCAGCTAATCGCGCAGACCCTGAGCCTCACCCCCTGCGATCTGTTGGTGACCGGGCGTCATGCGAGCAAGCTGGCGTTGCTCGGCAAACGCGGCATCCGCACCGCCGGCCCGGACGCCGTTGCGCGAGCAGGGTTCGACGTGGTCGTGGAGTGCACCGGAAACCCCGACGGGCTCGGCGTCGCGCTGCTCGCGGCACGGCCCCGCGGGACGGTGGTACTGAAGAGCACCTATGCGGGCGCGGTCACGCTCGAAGCATCGACGGTCGTGGTCAACGAGCTGACGCTCGTGGGATCGCGCTGCGGGCCGTTCGCGCCCGCCCTGCGGCTCCTCGCCGAGGGGCGGGTGGACATCGAGCCTTTAATCCAGGCGCGGTATCCGCTCCGCGACGGGCTGGCGGCGTTCGAGCACGCCGGGCGGCCGGGCGTGCTGAAGGTCGTGCTGGAGGTCGGTCCTGACCGTTGACGCCAGACGAGTCCTGATCCCCTTGCTCTCCCAGTTCGAGGTCCTCACCCCCTGTCCCCCTCTCGGCGGTCCTCACCCCCTGTCCCCCTCTGGGGTCTTCACCCCCTTGCTCTCGCAATTCGACGTCCTCACCCCTGTCCCCCTCTCGGCGGTCCTCACCCCCTGTCCCCCTCTCCCTTCGGGAGAGGGGGAACT
>DATDFP010000040.1:0-9057 GCA_036522535.1 Gemmatimonadales bacterium | reverse complement strand
GTGCGCACCGACCGGCCCGGGGCGCGCCGCGGGGCCAAGGGGATTTCGACGTTCATTGTGCCGACCGACGCCTTCGGTTATCGTCCGGGGAAGCCGGAGGACAAGCTCGGGCTCTGCGCCTCCAACACGGTCGCGATCGCGCTGGAGGACGTGCGCCTGCCGGCGGAGCACCTTCTGGGCGAGGAAGGGCAGGGGTTCGTCTACGCCATGGAGGGGCTCGATGTGGGCCGCCTCGGGATCGCGATCCAGGCGGTGGGGATCGCGCGCCGGGCCCTCGAGCACGCGCTCGCCTACTGCGCCGAGCGCAGGCAGTTCGCCCGGCCGCTGCGCGAGTTTCAGGCGGTGCAATTCAAGCTGGCCGACATGGCCACGCGGATAGAGGGGGCGCGGGCGCTGGCGCACGCCGTGGCCGCCCGCAAGGATCGGGGTGAGGAGATCACGATGCAGGCGAGTATGGCCAAGCTGTTCGCCTCCGAGACCGCCATGTGGGTGACGACGCAGGCCGTGCAGCTGTTCGGCGGGTACGGGTACATGCGGGACTTTCCGGTCGAGAAGCTGTTCCGCGACGCCAAAGTCACCGAGATCTACGAGGGCACGAGCGAAATCCAGCGGATCGTCATCGCCCGCGGCCTGTATCCTGGGCACTGACCCCGGGCGCAAGCCCGGGGCGGGGCCGGGGAACGGAGCGGCAGCTTGTCTGAGCGCATCTACGTCGGAGCCGACCACGCGGGGTTCCAACTCAAGCAGCGGCTGCTCGCGGAGTTGACGCGGTTGGGCTACGAGCCTGTGGACGTCGGGCCGAAGGCGCTCGATCCGGCGGACGACTATCCCGACTACGCGAGGCCACTCGCGGAAGCCGTGAGCCGGGGCGTGGCGCAGCGCGGGGTGCTGACCTGCGGCACCGGTCTCGGGATGTCGTACGTCGCCAACCGGTACCCGGGCGTGCGCGCGGCCGTTGCCTGGAGCCCGGAGGTGGCGGAGCTCGCCCGCAAGCACAACGACGCGAACGTGCTCGTGCTGCCGGCGCGGTTCGTGAGCGAGGAGGAAGGCATGGAGATCCTGCACCGCTGGTTGGACACGCGGTTCGAGGGCGGCCGCCACGCGCGGCGCGTCGCGAAGATCGAGCATGATTGACCGCCGTGCGCCGCTGGCCAGCGCGGATCCGACCGTCTACGCGCTGGTCCGCCGTGAGGTCGAGCGGCAGGAGAACGGGCTCGAGCTGATCGCGAGCGAGAACTTCGCGACCATCGCCGTGATGGAGGCAATGGGAACCGCGCTCACGAACAAGTACGCCGAGGGGCTCCCCGGGAAGCGCTACTACGGCGGCTGCGAGGTGGTGGACGAGGTGGAGCAGCTCGCCATCGACCGCGCCAAAGCGCTGTTCAAAGCCGAGCACGCCAACGTGCAGCCGCACTCCGGCGCCCAGGCGAACATGGCCGCCTACTTCGCGGTGGCGAAGCCGGGGGACACGCTGCTCGGGCTGGCGCTGCCGCACGGCGGCCATCTCACCCACGGCTCGCCGGTCAACTTCTCGGGCACGCTGTTCCGCGCGACCTCGTATGGCGTGCGGGAGGACACGGGCCGGATCGACTACGACCAGGTGCGCGCCGTTGCGCGCCGCGAGCGGCCGCGGATCCTGGTGGGCGGCGGAAGCGCCTACGCCCGGGTGATCGATTTCGCGGCGCTGCGAAGCGTCGCCGACGAGGTCGGCGCGGTCCTCGTCGTGGACATGGCGCACTTCGCCGGGCTCGTCGCGGCGGGGATTCACCCCTCGCCGGTGCCCCACGCGCACATCGTCACCACGACGACGCACAAGACGCTGCGGGGCCCGCGTGGCGGGCTGATCCTGTGCGGGGAGGCGTACGCCCGGGACGTGGACAAGCAGGTATTCCCCGGAATCCAGGGTGGCCCGCTCGAGCACGTCATCGCGGCCAAGGCGGTGGCGCTGGGCGAGGCGCTCACGCCCGCGTTCAGAGAGTACGCGATCCAGGTCGTGAAGAACGCGCAGACGCTGGCGGCGGCGCTGAGCGACCGCGGCTACGCAATTGTTTCGGGCGGGACGGACACGCACCTGATGCTCGTCGACCTCCGGTCGAAGGGTCTCACCGGCAAGGAAGCGCAGGCCCTGCTCGACCGCGCCCGGATTACCGTCAACAAGAACACCATCCCGGGCGACCCGCAGTCCCCGTTCGTGACCAGCGGCATTCGGATCGGCACGCCCGCCATCACGACGCGCGGCTTCACCGAGGCCGAGATGGTGAAAGTGGCCGACTTCATCGACGAGGTGCTCGTGAAGAAGGATGACGACACGATCGCGCGGGTTCGGGGCGAGGTGCAGGAGCTTGCCGCCGAGTTCCCGCTGTACGCGCCCGCGCGCCGACCCGCGGTGGCCCCCCGTGGCTGAGAGCGGCCAGGGCTCGTCCGGTCGGTCCTCCCGGGCTTCGGGGAGCTTCACGGTGCATCTCGCCGAGGAGCTCGAGGTCTACTTCAACGAGGTGGCCCACGGCCGGCCCGTGGGGTTCGTCTCCTCGTCCAAATGGAAGCCCCCCACCGACATCTACGAGACCGACGACGCCCTCGTGGTCTTCATGGACATCGCGGGGATGCGCGCGGAGGACTTCAGCGTCCAGCTCGCCGACGGCATCCTCACGATCTCGGGGGAGCGCCCCTCGCACCGCGTCGAAGGGAAGCCGCACTACCACGCGATGGAGGTCCAGGTCGGCCCGTTCGAGCGCCGCTTCCGTCTCCCGGCTCCCGTCGATCCGGGCAGCATCCACGCGAGCTACGAGGGCGGCTTCCTGGCCGTGCGGCTCGCCAAGCTCCCGGCGCGGCTCTCCGGCCCGCAGTCGGTGAAGGTGCAGTGATGGAAGACAGACTGCCGATTCTGCCCCTCGGCCAGCTGGTCGTCTACCCGCACGTCGTCCTGCCGCTCGCGCTCGTGGACCCGAACGCCGTGCAGCTCATCGACGAGGTGGTGCAGGGCAACAAGCGCCTGCTGCTCGGCGTGGTGCGGCCGCTCGGCGGCGGCGAGCCCCCCGAGGGGGCCATCATGCAGGCGCGGCCCGAAGAGCTCTACCAGGTGGGCACGCTCGGCACCGTGGTGCGGATGCTGAAACTGGGCGACGGGTCGGTGCGGGTGATGGTGCAGGGGCTCGAGCGGGCCAACTTCCTCGAGATCGTCCCGGCCGAGCACTGGCTGGTCGGGCGCTACGAGCTGATGCCGCAGAGCGCGGTCCAGGATGCCCGCACCGAGGCGCTGAAACGCAACGTGCACGCGCAGTTCTCGCGCGTCATCGATATCGCGCCGTACCTGGGGGAAGAGCTGCACGAGGTGCTCGGCGGCATCACCGACGCGGGGAAGCTCGCCGACTTCGTCGCCGCGAACCTGGAGCTCGCGCTCCCCGCCAAGGCGGAGCTGCTCGCCATCGCCGACGTGGACCGCCGCCTCGAGCGCCTCGCCGAGTTGCTGGGTCAGGAGCTCCAGGTGCTGGAAGTGGGGAGCCAGATCCAGGAGAAAGTCCGCACGCGCCTCGACCAGAACCAGCGCGAGTACGTGTTACGCGAGCAGTTGCGCGTCATCCGTCAGGAGCTGGGCGAGGACGAGGCGGAGGACGAGCTGGATGAGCTGGCGCGGCGGCTCGACGAGGCGGGGTTGTCGCCGGAAGCGAAGAAGGTGAGTGAACGCGAGCTCAGGCGCCTGCGCAACATGTCGCCCCAGTCGGCCGAGTATCACGTGGCGCGCACCTACCTCGAGGTGTTCGCGACCCTGCCGTGGAGCCGCACGTCCGAGGATCGCCTCGACTTGAAGACCGCGCGGCAGATCCTCGACCGCGACCATTACGACCTGAAGACGGTGAAGGAGCGCATCCTCGAGTATCTCGCGGTGCGCACCCTGAACCCGCAGGCGCGGGGCAGCATCCTCTGCTTCGTGGGGCCGCCCGGCGTCGGGAAGACGTCGCTGGGCCAGAGCATCGCCGAGGCGCTCGGACGCCGCTTCACGCGGGTGTCGCTCGGCGGCGTGCGCGACGAGGCCGAGATCCGCGGCCACCGCCGGACCTACGTGGGCGCGCTCCCGGGGCGCATCATTCACGCGCTGCAACGCTGTGAAACCCGCAATCCGCTGCTGATGCTCGACGAGGTGGACAAGATGGGGGCCGACGTTCGCGGCGACCCCACCGCGGCGCTCCTGGAAGTGCTGGACCCCGCCCAGAACGCCACGTTCGTGGACCACTACCTCGAGGTGCCCTTCGATCTCTCGGGGGTGATGTTCATCGCGACCGCGAACAGCCTCGCGCCGATCCTCGACCCCTTGCTCGACCGGATGGAAGTTCTCACCTTACCCGGGTACACGCCGGGCGAGAAGCTGGCCATCGCGAAGCGCTACCTGCTACCGCGGCAGCTCGTGGAGACCGGGGTGACGGCCGAGCGGGCGACCCTCGGCGACCCGGCCCTCGAGCGCCTCATCGCCGAGTTCACCCGCGAAGCGGGGGTGCGGCAGCTCGAGCGGGAGATTCAAGGCGTGCTTCGCAAGGCGGCCCTGGAGGTGGTGGAGGGCGGCGCCGCGACGGTCGAGATCTCCGCCGACAACCTCGAGCGCTACGCCGGCCAGCCCAAGGTGCAGGGCGAGGTGGCCGGGCGGAGCCCGGAGATCGGGGTGGCGACGGGGCTCGCGTGGACGCCGGTCGGCGGCGATATCATCTTCGTCGAGGCGATCCAGATGCCCGGCAAGGGTCAGATCACCCTGACCGGCCAGCTCGGCGAGGTGATGAAAGAGTCCGCCCAGGCTGCGTGGAGCCTGCTCAGGGCGCGCGCCGGGGCGCTTGGCATCCCGCTCGACACGTTTACGCAGACCGACGTGCACCTCCACGTTCCCGCGGGGGCGGTGCCGAAGGACGGCCCGTCGGCGGGGATCACCATCGCGGCGGCGCTCGCCTCTCTGCTCTGCCGCCGTCCGGCCCGGCACGACGTGGCGATGACGGGCGAGCTGACGCTGCGGGGGCGCGTGCTTCCGATCGGGGGGCTCAAGGAAAAGCTGACCGCGGCGGCGCGGGCGGGCGTGAAGACGGTGCTCGTCCCGGGGCGGAACCAGAGCGACATCGTGGACGTGCCCGACGAGGTGAAGCAGCTCCTCGAGATCGTACCGGTGGAGACGATCGATCAGGTGCTCGAGCACGCGCTGCTCCAGCCGCGCGTCACCAAGCCGGTCGCCGTGCGGTCGCGGCGGTCCAGCCGAGTGGAGGCCCGGCCGTGAGCGACTTCGCGACCCTCGAGGAAGCGCTCGAGCGGATCGGCCAGCAGGATGGGCGCTACCACGAGCGGGGCTACCTGTTCGTGCTGGCGGCGCTCGAGTACGCCCAGCAGCGCCTCCCCGCGCGGCGCCACCTGACGGGGGCGGAGCTCGCGTGGGCCTGCCGGGATTTCGCGCTCGAGCAGTTCGGGCTGCTCGCGGCGACGGTGCTGGGGCACTGGGGGATCACGTCCACGGCGGACCTCGGGTGCATCGTGTTCACGCTGATCGACGTCGGGCTGCTCGCCCGCCAGCCGAGCGACAAGCTCCAAGACTTCGACCACGTCTACGACTTCGCGGAGGCGTTCCGGGTCGGCTACCGCTGGCCGGGGCTGGAGCGGAGGTAGCCGCAGCGCCGGGGCGTGCGGCGGACTGGGTGAAGGGGGTGCGGTATGGACGTCAACGAATGGCCCGCCTGCAAGAAGTGCCAGCAAGGTTTCCTCATCCCGTTATCGGACTACGGCCGCGACGGGGCGCCGATCACCTACAAGGCCTGGGTGTGCACCAACCCCGACTGCGGGTTCAACATCCGCATCGATAACGGGGAAATCTCCTTCGGTCGCGCGATCGGCCAGAGCTTCAAGTAATCTTGGACGCAGTCCGCGCGCCCGCGGTCAGCGGCCGTTTCTACCCGGGGACACAGGCCCAGCTCGAGCGCGCCGTCCGGTCGCTGCTCGACGCCGTGCCCGCCGCGGTGCCGGCACCGGCCCGCGCAGCGATGGTGCCGCATGCCGGGTACGCGTATTCGGGGCTCACCGCCGCCTACGTCTTCGCCCGCCTCGAGATCCCGCCGCTCGTGATCGTGCTCGCGCCGAACCATACGGGCGTGTGCCGAGCGCCGGGCGGAGCGTCGCTGTGGGAGGCGGGGGCCTTTCGCACGCCGCTCGGGGAAACGGCGGTGGACGATCGTTTCGCCGCGGCGCTGCTCGCGGCGTCGTCCCTGGTCGGCGTGGACCACGCGGCGCACGCCCAGGAGCATGCCGCCGAGGTCCAGCTGCCGTTCCTCCAGGTGCGGCGTCATGACGCCCGGATCGTCGCGCTGATCCTGGCCTGGGACGAATGGCCCGCGTGCCGCGCGCTGGGCGAGGCGCTGGCGGGGCTCGTCGGGCGGTGGAGTGAGCCGGCGTTGCTGCTCGCCTCGAGCGACTTGAACCACTACGAGCCCGCCGCCGTGAACGAGCGGAAGGACCGGCGCGCGCTCGAGGCCGTCGCGGCCCTCGACGGGGAGGAGCTGTTGCGCCGCTGCAAGAGCGAGCGCATCTCCATGTGCGGCCGCGCACCCACGGCGACCGTGCTCGCCGCCGCGCGCGCCCTCGGCGCCACACGGGGGGAGATCGTGCACTACAGCAACTCGGGGCTCGTGACCGGCGACGACAAGGCCGTGGTGGGCTACGGCGGCGTGGTGATCCCGTGAACCCCATTCCGGTGCTGTCGGCGACCGAGGCCGCCGCCTGGGACGCCGCGGCGCGCACCCAGTATCACATCCCCAGCCGGGTGCTGATGGAGACGGCGGGCCGGGCCGTCGCACAGGTGATCGTGCGCGAGTTCCCGGAGGTGCTCGCTCGCGGGGCGCTGGTGGCCGCCGGCGCCGGGAACAACGGCGGCGACGGTTGGGTCGCGGCCCGCGCGCTGCATGTCGCGGGCGTCCCCGTGTGGGCGACGGGGCTCGATCCCAAGACCGACGACGCGATCGACAATCGCGCCCTGGCGCGCATCGACGGCGTCCCCGAGATCGGGCGCGACGAGCCGTGGCCCACCGCGGCCCTGGCGGTGGATGCGCTGCTCGGCACCGGGGCGGCGGGCCCCGCCCGCGGAGAGGTGCTCGCGCTGGCGCAGCGGCTCGTTGCCTATGCCGCGCCGGTCCTGGCGATCGATGGACCCACAGGGCTGGACCTCTCGAGCGGTGAAGCCCACGGACCGGTACGCGCCCGCGTCTCCGTCACGTTCGGCGGCCCGCGACGTGGTCACCTCCTCGCCCGCGAGTGGTGCGGAAAGGTCGTGATCGTGGACATCGGCTTCCCGCCGGGCGATCCGTCGTGGCCCGTGCTCGTCACCGATCTCTGGGCGGGTGCGCGGCTGCCCAAGCTGACGCCGACGATGCACAAGGGCGACCGGGGCCGCGTCACCGTCGTGGGCGGCTCCAACGGAATGACGGGTGCCGCGCTGCACGCCGCCCGGGCGGCGCTCGCTGCCGGGGCCGGACTCGTGAAGCTCGTCGCCGGGCCGGAAACGATCGACGCAGCGCGCGCGAGCCTGCCCGACGTGCTGACCGTGGAGTCGGCGCTCGGGCCCGAGCTCGAGGAGGAGGCGGCGCAGGCCCTCGAATGGGCGGATGCCCTCGTCGTCGGGCCGGGCCTGGGGCGCGAGCCGGTCCGGGCGCAGTTCATCAAGGCGGCGCTCGCGTGCCGCCCGATCCCGACGGTCATCGATGCCGATGCGCTCACGCTGTTTCAGGGCCCCCCCCCACTCGAGCGGCCGCTCGTCCTGACCCCCCACCTCGGCGAGTTTCGCGCCCAATTCGGTGACCAGCTCGCCGACGCGGCGGCGAACGACCGGTGGGCGGCGGCCGCCAGGGCGGCGCAGAAGGTCAAGGGCACGGTCCTCCTGAAAGGCGTCCCCACGGTCATCGCCGACCTGCGGGGCCCCATCCACGTGGTTGCGAGCGGGAACCCCGGACTCGCGACGGGTGGCAGCGGCGACCTGCTCGCCGGGTTCATCGGGGCGTTCCTGGCGCGCGGCAGCGCGGGTCCGGAGGCGGCCGCCCTGGGCGCGCATGCGCTGGGGCGCGCGGCGGATCACGGCGCGCGGCAGTGGACCGCCCGAAGCCTCCGCCCCGCCGACGTGCTCGCCGCCCTCCCCGACATCTGGCGCGCGTGGGGGAACCTGAAGCCGTCGGCGGCGCCGCCGGTCCTCGAGGCGCTCGAGTCGCCGGAGACGGAGTGACAACGGGCGGACGGGCGAACAGGCGGACTGTCGGACTCTGGCTGGCGGGCGCAGCGACGCTCCTGTTCGCCGGTCCGCCGGTCCGCCCGTCCGCCCGTCAGTCCGCCCGATGGCGTTCCGAAGATCGCGTGCTGATCAGCGACTTCTCCAACGTCGAAGCGGTCGCAGTCTCTCCGTTCACTGTCTTCGCGGCGACGACGCACGGCCTCACCAGCTTCGACCGCCAGGCGCATGCGTGGCGGCTGCCCGTGACGTCGCTGGAGGGCTATCCCGCCGCCCGCGTGCGGGTGGCCCTCGCCGACGGCGCGGACAACGCGGTGTGGCTCGGCACCGACGAAGGCTGGGCGCGCTATGACGCTGCCGTGGGGCGCTGGGACCAGGGTGGAGTGCCCGGCGGTGTGACCGGCCTGATGCTCGACGCGAGCGATCAAGCGAGCGGTGTCTTCGTGCAGGGCGCAGCCGGGTGGGGCTTCCTTCCCCGTGGATCCATGCTGCCCATTCCCGGCCGGCCGCTCCCGCCCCCCGGCCGGCGGATTCAGCCGCTCGATCCCGGCACGGCGCTCGATCGGGTGCCGCTGGCAGACGCGATGCGGGCGCTCATCCTCACCGACCCGCAGCTCCGGCGCCACCGCTTCACCGCAGCCGCCCGCTCTCCCGACCGGAGCGACCTCTTCCTGGGCACGGACGGCATGGGACTCGTACGCGTCGACGCACTGACCGGCGACTGGGAGAGGCTCTCGTTCGGCTTGATCGCCCCGCGCGCGGGCGCCGTGGCTCCCGGTTCCGGGGGCGTGTGGGTGGCCGCCGCGGCGCGGGCCGGCGGGCGG
>DATDFP010000039.1:0-4867 GCA_036522535.1 Gemmatimonadales bacterium | reverse complement strand
GCCGGTGTCGCGGCGCTGATCATCGAGAAGTACGGGAGGATAGGCCCGGCTCGGGTCGAGGCGCAGCTGCGCCACTCGGCGGATGACCTCGGCAAGCCGGGGAAAGATGACTTCTATGGCCTGGGTCGGGTCAACGCGTTCAACGCGGTGCGCTAGGTGACGACCAGTCGATGAGAATCTTCCCGGTGTTCCGGCTCTCGCGCATGCGCTGAAACGCCTCGGCGGCCCGCTCGGGAGGGAACACCGAGTCCACGTGCACCTTCAGCGCCCCGGACGCGAAGCCGGGAAGGATCTCCTGTCGGAACTGCGCCACGAGCCGCGCCTTTGCTTCTCGACCGCGGCTGCGCAACGTCGATCCGACGAGCCGCACCCGTTTCTGCATCAGCAACGCCAGATCCGCCTCGACCTTGGCACCGCCCATGGTGGCGATCACGACGATGCGTCCACCGACCGCCAGCACTCGGAGATCGCGCGCGAGCGTCGCCGCACCCACGGGGTCCAGCACCATGTCGACGGCGTTGCGCCCCCAGCGCTCCTCGATCACGTCCGCGAAATCGCACCGGCTCGTGTCCACCGCGAGGTCGGCCCCGGCCTGCTCGAGCGCCGGGAGCTTCTCCGCCGTGCGGGTGGTCGTGGCCACACGCGCGCCGCGGAGCTTCGCGACCTGGATCGCCGCGAGCCCGACACCCGATGCGCCGGCATGAACGAGCACCGTCTCGCCGCCCTTGACCTCGCCCTCGACGACGAGATTGACGAACGCCGTCAGGAACGCTTCGGGGATGCCGGCTGCGGCGATGAGATCGGGCTGTGGCGGCGCCGGGAACAGCTGTCCCGCGGGGACCGCGGCGTACTCGGCGTGCCCGCCGCCGGCCAGGAGGGCGCAGACCCTCTCCCCCGTCTCCTCCACGCTGCCCGACACCTCCAGCCCCAGGATCTCGGACTCCCCGGGCGGCGGCGGATAGCGGCCCGCGATCTGCGACAGGTCGGCGCGGTTCACGCCGGACGCCGCGACGCGCACCAGCACTTCGTCGGCCTTGGGGACCGGCACCCCGGCTTCGCGCAGCTCGGCCAGGTAGCGGGCGTTCTGTTCGGTGACGTGCAAGTACTTCATCAGTCTCCGGCCTGGCGGGCGCAAGGAGGCGCCATGCCCCGAAGCGATGGTGGCGACGGGCTCCGGCCGTTTATGTTAACCACACAATGACACGACGCTGCAGCTGGGCGGACGGCGATCCGCTCATGGAGGCGTATCACGACCGCGAATGGGGAGTGCCGCTGCATGGCGACAAAGAGCTGTTCGCAAAGCTCATCCTCGACGGCTTCCAGGCGGGGCTGAGCTGGGCGATCATCCTGCGCAAGCGGGAGCGATTCCTGCAAGCGTTTGAGGGGTTCGATCCGGAGCGCATGGTCTCCTACGATCGGAAACGGATCGGCCAACTGCTGAAGGACCCTGGGATCGTGCGCAACCGCCAGAAGGTCGAGGCCGCGGTGGCCAACGCCCGCGCCTTCGTGGACTTTCAAGAGGCACACGGCTCCTTCGACGTGTTCCTGTGGAGCTTTGTGGGCGGTGTGCCGAAGCAGCATGCTCGGAAAACAATGCGGCAGATCCCTGCGCGGACGAGAGAGTCCGACCGCATGAGCGCCGCGCTTAGCGAGCGTGGCTTCCGTTTTGTCGGACCGACGATTTGCTACGCGTTCATGCAGGCGGTGGGGATGGTTAACGATCACCTCGTCACCTGTTTCCGGCACGGCGAGCTGCGGCATCTCGCCGCCTCGCGCTAGCCCCTGTAAGCTCAGGCGTAGCCGCAAGTTCGGAAGGCGCGACCGGCGCGTGCGACGACCCCGTCGTATATTGGAGCCCGTATTCCTCTCGTCGGAGGGCCTATGCCGAGGCGCTTCCTAGTTGGGCTCGTTCTGATCGGCCTCGCGGCCTGCAGCGGTGGAGCCAAGAAGGACGCCGGGTCGGTGGGACACAGGGTGTCGAGCGCCGCGCCAGTCACGCACAAGTCCTCACCCGCCCCGGTGCACAACAACCCGGTGCACAACAGGAAGAAGACGCCTGCTCGGCCGGACACGTCCGCCAAGCAGCGAAACCCACTGACCAACAGGTAGCCCGGCGTCACAGCAGGAGGACCTCGATGGCACCGATCACGCTTGATCGCTTCGTGAAAGAGCTGGAGAATCTCCAGCGAGACATGGACGCAAGCAAGCTAAAGACGAGCGAGTACGACCAGCGCCTCGCCCGCGCGATCCAGGAGCTGCGGGAGCTCAAGCTCGACGCCGACCGCCCCGCCGTGAGCGCGGCGCTGACGCAAGCGCTCCAGCGCGGCGTCATCACTCCCTCCGTCAAGGCGCATATCGAGAAGCGGCTGGGGTTGGCGTGATCGGTGGGCCGGCGCGCGGAGCCGGTGGCTGGTAGCTCGACCGCTCGCCGGCCTGGCTACGCCGACATCCTCTGCAACTCGCTTTCTACCCGCTCGACGTCGGGGGCCTCACCGTGCGACTCGAAGATCTCGCGGGCGCGCTCGAGATAGCCGCGGGCCTCCTCCTGCTGGCCCAGTTGATTCTTGAACCGGCCGTATTCGACATAGACGCGCGCCGAGATCACGGGGGAGCGCTCCAGCGCCCGGCTCAGCTCGATCGCCTGCTCGAAGAAGACAAACCCCGTGTCGTCTAGCTGCTGGCCCCGCAGCTTTCCCATGAGCGTATAGATCTGCACGAGGCGGCTTGTCAGGTTCTCGGCAATCGCCACTTGCTCCGCGCGCCGCAGCTCCGCATCGGCTTCCAGGAACCGGCCGGTCTCGAGCTGCAGCTCGGCCAGGTTGAGGCGGATCGACACCTCCAACCCGGCATCCCGGGGCGCCCGCTGCGCCCACGCCAGTGCCTCGCGATAGGTCGCGGAGGCGGCAGCGTGGCGCCCCAGTTGGGCGTCGAGCTGACCCTGCCCGTTCAGCACCAGCGCCATGGCATCGGCCGCGCCGACCGACTCGACCAGCGCGCGGGCGCGCCGCAGGTGGACGTCCGCCGTGGTGAGGTCTCCCTGCTCGCGCGCGAGCACGGCCAGGCTCCGCTCCAACCGGCCCATGCCCCGGGCGTCGCGCGCCCCCTCCGCGAGTCGGAGCCCCCGCTCATACCACGCCTCCGCCCCGGCCCATTCACGCTGGGCGAGCGCCGCATCTCCCAAACGCTCGCAGGCGATGATCGCACTCGCCTGGTCGAACTCCGCCTCCGAAATCGCCAGGCTGCGCTGGAAGTGGCGCGCCGCTTCTCCGTAACGGCCGAGCGCGAGGCACACCTCGCCCAGCGAGCGCAGCGCCCCGAGTTCGGGACGGCGGTCCTGCAACCCCTCCGCGACGGCGAGCGCGGTTTCGTACCAAGTGAGCGCCTGGGCCAGCCGGCCCACCTTCTCCTCCGAGCGCCCGCCCTTCACGAGCGCCGCCGCCGCACCCGCCCCGTCGCTCCGCTGCTGGCACTCGAGCGCCTCGGCGTAGGCGTCGTACAGCGCCCGTATGTGCCCCGCGATGCGGTGCAACAGCGCGGGCAGGTGACGCCGCACCTCTTCCGGCTGGACGCCGCGCTTGCCGAGCGTGAGATAGGGCCCGGAGCTCGACCACATCGTGCGCTCGTCGGGGCGCGAGATCGACACCAGCAGCCCCCGCAGGGGATTGAGCACCTCGAGATCGGGGAGCAGCCCGAGGGCCCGTTCCACCCGCACCGGCGGGCTCACCCCAGGGCCGCCGCTCACCGACGGGTCCCTCACAGGCCGTACTCCCTCATCTTCCGCGTCAGCGTGTTCCGGTGGATCCCCAGGATCTCCGCGGCCGCGCCGATCTGTCCGTTCGTGTGAGCCAACACCCGCGCGATGTGCCGCGCCTCGACTTCCGCCAGGGTCAAGAGCGCGCCCTGCGGCCGGTCCGGGAGCGCCCGTTCCTCACCTCGTAACTCCTCGGGCAGGTGCTCCGCCCGCAGCATCTCGTCCGTCGTGACGATGGTGGCGCGCTCGATCACGTTCCGCAGCTCGCGCACGTTGCCGACCCAGTTATGGTGGCGCAGGAGGTCGAGCGCGCGGTCTGAGATCGCGGTGATGCGCTTGCCATAGCGCTCCGCGAACTGGCGCGCGAAATACGCGGTCAGCAAGGAAAGATCGTCACCCCGCTCGGCGAGACGCGGCAGCCGGATCGTCACCACCGCGAAGCGGTAGTAGAGGTCTTCGCGGAACCGACCCTGGGCGATCGCTTCCTTGAGGTCGCGGTTGGTGGCGGCGATGAGCCGCACGTCCACCGGAATGGTCTCACCGCCGCCGACACGCTCGATCTCCCGCTCTTGCACGGCGCGCAGGATCTTCGCCTGCAGGGCGAGGCTCATGTCCGCCACTTCGTCCAGGAACAGGGTGCCTCCCGCAGCCTGCTCGAAGCGGCCGACCTTGCGGCCCACCGCTCCGGTGAAGGCGCCTTTCTCATGCCCAAACAACTCGCTCTCGAGCAGGTTCTCCGGAATCGCGGCGCAGTTCACGGCGATGAACGGTCGGGCCGCCCGGGGCCCGTTCAGATGAATGGCGCGGGCCACGACCTCCTTCCCCGTGCCTGAATCCCCCTGGATCAGCACCGTCGCCGCGCTGGGCGCGACGCGCGCCATGAGCTTGTAGATCTCGACCATCGCCGGGCTCTGCCCGACGAGCGTGTACTGGCCGACCGCGTCCGACTTCACCTCCGGAAGCGTGATCGGGACCTCGCTCGCCGCGGAGCGTACCCGCCCCAACGCGCGCTCGAAATCGTCGCGCCGCAGCGGAACGGTGAGGAGGTCCACCACGCCGAGCCTTTCCGCCCGCAGGGCCAGGCCCATGGAGGGGCGGCGGGCCGCGACGATCAAG
>DATDFP010000038.1:0-3124 GCA_036522535.1 Gemmatimonadales bacterium | reverse complement strand
ATCAAGAAAATGCCCCAGGTCCCGATTCCCAACTATGCCTACCACAACAACGGAGATCTGACGTTCACGAACCAGGCGGAGACCTGGGGTTTGGGAGAGCGGGGTTTCTCGAACGGCGCCGCCTACGTCGACCTGAACAACGGCGGCGCCCTCGATCTCGTCGTGAACAGGCTCAACGCGCCGGCCGCGATCTACCGAAGCAACGCCCGCGAGATAACCGGGAATCACTATCTGCAAGTGGTGCTGCAAGGGTCCGGGGCCAATACGGCGGGGATCGGCGCGAAGGTCATCCTTAAACAGGGCGGCAAGGGCGGCAAGGGCGGCAGGGACGGCAAGGGCGGCATGCAGATGCTCGAGCAGATGCCCACACGGGGCTTCCAGTCGTCCGTCGATCCTCGCCTGCACTTCGGGCTCGGCCTGTCCAGGCTGATCGACTCGCTGATCGTGATCTGGCCCGACCGACGCTACCAGGTGCTGACGGACGTGGCGGTGGACCGCACCCTGACGCTATCGCAGCGAGACGCCCCTATTAGGTCGCCCACGTTGCCGCCCCTGCCGCCCTTGCCGCCCTTGCCGCCCTTGCCGTCTTTGCCGCCCTTCTCCGACGTGACCGACCAGCTTGCCATCGACTTCAAGCACAAGGAGAACGCGTTCTACGACTACCACCGCGAGCCGTTGATCCCCCACCTCCTGTCGACCGAGGGGCCCGCCCTGGCGGTCGGGGACGTGAATGGCGACGGGTTGGACGACATCTACGTTGGGGGCGCCAAGTGGCAGGCGGGGCGGCTGTTTCTTCAGCAGCGCAACGGCACCTTCCGCATGAGCCCGGAGCCCGCGTTCCAGGCAGACAGTCTCAGCGAGGACGTCGACGCCGTGTTCTTCGACGCGAACGGCGACGGGCGTCCGGACCTCTACGTCGTGAGCGGCGGCAACGAGTTCTGGGGGGATGACAAGGCGCTGCAAGACCGGTTGTACTTGAACGACGGCCACGGGCATTTCCACCGCGATTCTCTGGCCCTGCCTCGCCTCTCTGAGAGCGGGTCCTGCGTGGTCCCGCGCGACTTCAACGGCGACGGTCATCTCG
This sequence comes from Gemmatimonadales bacterium, assembly GCA_036522535.1. Classification (GTDB taxonomy): domain Bacteria; phylum Gemmatimonadota; class Gemmatimonadetes; order Gemmatimonadales; family GWC2-71-9; genus AG12. The sequence continues at coordinate 2,040 of DATDFP010000038.1, read as the reverse complement.
ATCTCTTTGTCGGGCGGCGGGTCGCCGCACGCCGCTACGGCCTGGCGCCGCGAAGCTATCTCCTGGAGAATGACGGGACGGGGCACTTCCGCGACGTAACCCTCGAAAAGGCTCCGGGTCTCGCCGAGGCCGGGATGGTGACCTCGGCCGCGTGGGTCGATTACGACCATGACGGCCGGCTCGATCTGATCGTCACGGGCGAGTGGATGGCAGTGCGCGTCTTCCACCAGGAAAACAGCCGCTTCGTGGACCGGACGCGCGAGGCCGGGCTTGCGGGAACGGAAGGGTGGTGGAACAGCGTCACGGTCGGCGATTTGAACGGGGACGCTCGCCCGGACCTCGTCCTGGGCAACCTGGGGCTGAACACCTACATCTGGGCCTCTCCGACTGAGCCCGCTCGGGCCTATGTCGGCGACTTCAGCCACAACGGGACGCTGGAGCAGATCCTGACGTTCTACAAGCATGGCGTGAGCTACCCGGTCGCCGGTCGGGACGAGCTGCTGAGCCTCATCCCACGCCTGCGAGCGAGGTACGCCACGTATGCGGACTTCGGCGCCAGCCGTGTCGAGGACATCTTCCCCGCGTCGGAGCTCAAGCAAGCGAAAGTGCTTGAAGCGCGTGTTTTCGCGAGCTCGGTCGCGCTGAACAACGGGAACGGCACCTTCACGCTCCAGCCGCTTCCCGTCGAGGCCCAGTTCGCCCCGATCCGTGCGGCGCTGGTGGACGACTTTGACGGCGACGGGCGGCCGGATCTGCTCGTCGGGGGAAACCTCTACGGGGTCCCGCCCGTCTTTGGGCGCTACGACGCGAGTTACGGCCTGTTGCTCACGGGGCTAGGAGACGGCCGTTTCGAGTCGGTCGCCATGGAGAAGAGCAACCTCGTGATCGAGGGACAGGTGCGCCACATGGGATGGCTGCGACAGGCAGACGGCAGCCGTCTCATCGTGATCGCCCGAAACAACGACAACCTTCAGATCGTGCGCCCGCGCCCGCCCCGCCACTCGCGGTAGAGGTCCATCGCTTTCGCGAGCGGCCCCACGATCGCGAGGGCGAGGATCGGCGGCGCCGGATAGAGCGCGCTGAGCGCCGCGACGTGATGATCGCCCGCCAGCCTGATGGCGGTCTCCACGGCGGCCACGGCCGCGGCCACGATCATGCGCCCGCGGACCGTGCTCACGGTGGTCTTGGGATCCGTGATCATGAAGAAGATGAAGAGCTGATACATCGGGCCGGTGAGGGGCGCGATCTCGGCGAGCAGCGGACCGCCCACGATCAGGCTGCGCAGCGCGGCGAGAGCGACGAAGCACGCCACGTAGGTGAGCGTGACATGGAGCATGCGGACGCGAGACACGATGAGGAGCCCGAAGCACCAGATCACCGCGTTCGTCGCAAGCTCGTTGCCCCACTGATGGCTCAAGACCGCGACGCTCGCCGGTGCCACGAGCACGAGCACGCTGATGGCAAAGTTGCTCGGGTTCCAGAGATGACGGCCGCGGTATTGCAGGACGTACTTGGACCCGATCGCCACGAACCCGCCGAGGACGAACGGCCACAGCAGATCGGCGCGTGGCTTGATCAACAGCGCGAGGCTGATGCCGGTGATGTAGGCGCTTTGCACGTTCGCGAAGCGCCCTCGCAAGAGCCGCGACAGCGCCAGCTCGGTCGCGGTGCAAACGCCCAACGATGCAATGAGACGATCGTACCCGCCAAGGATGCCGTAGCGCGCTTCGCCGAGCGCGAGGATGAGCGTGATGAGGAACGAGACCGGGTAGCGTGGATCGAGCCGCCCCAGCCGGGCCCACACAGTCCGCGCCCAGCCCGGAAGGGCGAGGAGGGCGGTGTCGCTCACGGCCGCCACGGCGGCTAGGGACCGGGTTCGGTCACGAGGTGCAGGCGATCTATGGCCGGACCTTCGATCGTCTGCAGGGTCCCCGACGGCCAGCGAATCACGGCCCGGTCCACACGCCCGGCCTTCCCCAGCCCGAAGTGGAGCCGCCGGTCGTTCTGGCTCGCGAACCCCGAGCCACCGTCCACGACCTT
>DATDFP010000037.1:0-2966 GCA_036522535.1 Gemmatimonadales bacterium | reverse complement strand
AAGCGTCTTCATCCAGAGGAGGAGGTGCGTGGATGAGTGATGCAGCGTCCGGCGGGGAGCGGACCGCACGCCGCTCCCCGCGGCGCTGGATGGTCAGGTTTGTCGCTCGCGAGGCTCCCCGATGCCCTGTTTTGGTGCACTCGGGTGTTGCAGTGCCCCAACTTGCCGCCCGTCACGCCGCACGTCATCTTTCACTTTCCTAAAGCGCAAGCGAATCAACGGGATAGCATGCACAATCGGTCCCAGCGGTTGGCCGCAGCCTTGCTGTTGCCTGCCAGCAATATTCGTCTAATCAGGGAACCCGAGCCATGGCCACCAAAGTGAAGGAAGCCCAGCTGGCTGCAGCGGCCGTTCAGCAGCCGAAGCTCGAAGACACCGGCCCACTGCTGCGCGAGCTGGTGGCGCACCTGCGACAGAACCGCACTCAGCTGCGTGAGGAATGGGTACGGCGGATCATCCAAGCCCAGCTGCTGACGGCGATGACCGAAGAGGAGATCTTCGCCGAAGCGACCTCGGTGTACGACAGCTACGTCGAGGCGCTCGAGACGGGGACCTACGAAGCGCTGCAGGCGTACGCGCGCAATCTCTCGGAGCGCATCATTCCGCGGGGTGTCGAGACCCACGAGGTGGTGGGGATCGTGCTGCTGTTGCGCGACGTGATGGCGCGGTCACTGTTCGCGAAGTATCACGAGGACTTCGAGAAGCTCAACCGCATCCTCGACTCCTACGAGCCGGCGGCGAACCGGATCGCGAACACGGTGGCGGTGGGCTTCGTGCAGGAGCGGGAGCGCATCATCCGGCAACAGCAGGAGGCGATTCGGGAGCTGTCCACCCCGGTGCTCCAAGTGCGCGAGCGCCTCCTCATTCTGCCCATCATCGGCGTCATCGACCCCCAGCGTGCGCGCCAGCTGACCGAGCAGCTGCTCCGCGCGATCCGCACCAACCGCGCGAAGGTCGTCGTCATCGACATCACCGGTGTGGCAGCGATGGACTCGAACGTCGCGAACCACCTGGTCCAGACGGTCGAGGCCTCACGGCTGCTCGGCGCGACGGTGATCGTCACCGGTCTGTCGCCCGAGATTGCGCAGACGCTCGTCACGATCGGCGTTGACTTAAGCGAGATGGCGACCGTCGGCGACCTGCAGGGGGGCATCGAGGAGGCTGAGAAGCTCTTGGGGTACAAGGTCGTGCCGCTGGAGGATCTCGCCCAGAAGGCGTGAGCGGGGTGGCGCTGGTTAAGGGAGGGTGCGGTGGAAGTTCCCATTCTGAAGCAGGGCGATTATCTGATCGCCTCGATCCAGTCTGCCCTGACCGATGCGGACCTGTCGCAGCTGCGCGAGGCGCTGGTCGAGCGCGTGGGGCGCTTCCGGGCCCGCGGCGTGATCGTGGACGTCACGGCGCTCGACGTCATGGACTCCTTCGCCGTCCGCACGCTGCGGGACATCGCGCACATGGCCCGGCTGCGCGGGGCGGAGACGGTGATCGTTGGGATCCAGCCCGAGGTCGCCTTCGCGATGGTCCAGCTCGGCCTGACGCTCAAGGGCGTGGCGACCGCCCTCGATCTCGAGGAAGGACTGGCGTTTCTCGACCGGCTGAAGGGCGGTCGGATCGACGTCGAGCGGCACGGACAGAGGCGAGTCGACCATGGCCGATGAGGTGCGCGTACCGATCACGTGCGACCTCGACATCGTGCAGGCCCGGCAGAAAGGTCGTCAACTCGCCGCGGACGCCGGGTTCACGAGCGGAGACCAGACGGTCATCGCGGCCGCCATCTCGGAGATCGCGCGAAACATCTTGATGTACGCGAGGGCGGGTGAGATGACGCTCAGCGTCGTGGCGAATGGCGAGCGGCATGCCCTTGAGGTGGTGGCGCGCGACCAGGGCCCGGGGATTCGCGATGTCGAGCGCGCAATGCAGGACGGCTATTCGACCTCCGGCGGGCTGGGGCTGGGGTTGCCGGGGGCCCGACGGCTGATGGACGACTTCGAGGTCGTCTCGAGCCTCGGGAAGGGGACGACCGTGACGATGCGAAAGTGGAAGCGGTCGAATGCCTGATGTGGGCGTATCGTCGGTGATCCAGTGGGGGGTCGCCATGCGGACCCTTCCCGGGGAGAGGGAATCGGGCGACCTCCACGTCGTGAAGTCGGTCGGGCCGGGCGTGCTTGCCGGCGTGGTGGACGGGTTGGGACACGGCGCCGAAGCCGCGAGCGCGGCGCGGGCCGCCGTGGCGGTGCTCGACCAGCACGCGCACGAGCCGCTGCTGCCGTTGCTGCAGCGCTGCCACCGAGCGCTGCTGGGCACGCGTGGCGTCGTGCTGAGTCTGGCGTTGTTCGACGGGGCGGCGGGATCGATGACCTGGCTCGGAGTAGGGAACGTCGAAGGGGTGCTCCTGAATGCGGACGCCGCAGGGCGGGCGAGGCGCACCACTTTGCTGACGCGCGGCGGCATCGTCGGCGGGGAATTGCCGCGGGTCCGGGCCCAGGTGTGCGCGGTCGTTCCGGGGGACACGGTGATCCTGGCCACCGACGGCATCAAGGAGCATTTCGCGGAGGAGCTCCACCGCGATGCGTCGCCGCAGCAGCTCGCGGATCACATCTTGTCCCGCTTTGGCAAGGGTACGGATGATGCGCTGGTGCTGGTCGCCCGGTATGTGGGGAGCGGGGGGATGATGGCATGAGCCGATCGGTTGCGACGGAATCCCTGGGCCTGCCCCACGCGCCGCACCAGGAGGGCTCACCCGTGTTGCGCGTCCTGGCGGTCGCGACCGAGGGGGCCGCCGGGCTGTTCCAGAACGTCAAGCAGTGGGCCGCGCAAGCCGATGTGGAGTTCGAGAGCGTTCCGGATCTTCCGCTGGCCGTACGCCAGCTCGCCGCCGCGCGCTGGGACATCGTGTTGGCCGTGCTGGGTGAGCATGCAGACGGCGATCTGGCGTGGTGGGTAGACGCAATGCGGGGTGCGGCGGGGAG
>DATDFP010000036.1:0-6636 GCA_036522535.1 Gemmatimonadales bacterium | reverse complement strand
GCTCATCCCTTGGGTGCTGACCGCGGCGCGCCGGGCCGCGCGGCGCGGCGACGCACCCGAGCTCGCCCGCCTCGACCAGCTCGTGTCGCGCCTCGCCCTCGGCATGACCGCCGGGGAAGAGCTGCTACTGGAGGAGCTGCTCGCGCGCCGGACATCCATCTCCGTCCACGACCTCCTCGCGTGGCAGGCGCGGCTGCCGCCGCTCGGCGAGGCGCCGGGTCCCGCGCGCGTCGAGCTCGTGGCGGCCCTGGTCCTCGGACCCTATTCGGATACCGGCTGAAGCGTACGGTCGCGGCGGCAGCGGCCCGAGCGTTAGCTTCCGGCGTGCTCTCCACGTTTCTCTTCGACCTCGACGGCACTCTCATCGACTCGATCGAGCTGATCCTGCGATCGTACCGGCACACCATGCGCGCCCATCGCGGCCTCGAGCCGCCGGACGAGGTGTGGATGCAGGGCCTGGGGACGCCGCTACGGGTGCAGTTCCGTCACTGGACCGAGGATCCCGCCGAGATCGAGGCCATGGTGGCCACGTACCGCGCCTACAATCTCGAGCACCACGACGAGCTGGTGCGGCCGTACGAGGGCGTTGTCGCCGCGGTGCGGGATCTCCGGAGGAAGGGAAGGACGCTGGGGCTCGTGACGAGCAAGATGCGGGAGGGCGCCCTCCGTGGCCTGGAGCTCGCCGGGCTCGAGGACCACTTCGAGGTGATCGTCGGCGCCGACGACGTTACGCACCCCAAGCCGCACCCGGAGCCCGTATTGAAGGCGCTCGAGCAGCTAGGCGCGCCCGCCGCCGACACCGTGTTCATCGGTGATTCGCGCCACGACATCGAGTGCGGCCGGGCCGCGGGGGTCAAGACCGCCGCCGTGTTGTGGGGTCCGTTCGACCGGACCCACCTCGCGGACCTCGCGCCCGACTATTGGCTGGAAAAACCAGAAGACCTGGCCACGTTGGTGTAGGGGCGAGGCATTGTAGGGGCGCAGCATGCTGCGCCCCTACACTTCCCGGCACCATGTCTGGGCAGCAGTTTACTGGCACCTTACACCTAGCACCCAGCACCTATGCCCTTCGTTCCCTTCGACCTCGAGCGCTGGCAGAGCACCTGGGAAAACCGGGTGCGCTACAACCTGTCCGAATCGGGCGTCCACCCCCTCTCGATCGCGGAGCTGCTCGGGCTCGCCAGCGCATCGGCGCAGCCGCTCCTCGAGGTGCGGCTCGGCTATAGCCAATCGAACGGCACCGACCTGCTCCGCGACCGCATCGCGGCGCTCTATCCTGGCGTCTCGCCCGAGCAGATACTCGTGACCACCGGCAGCTCGGAGGCCAACTTCGTGATCTGCTGGCGGTTGATCGAGCCGGGCGACAAGGTCGCCGTCATGCTCCCGAACTACCTGCAAACGTGGGGGCTGGCGCAGACCTTCGGCGCCGCGGTGCGCGGCTTCCATCTGCATCCAGAGCGGCAGTGGGAGCCGGCTCCCGACGAGATCCGTGCTGCGATTGCGCCCGGGACGAAGCTCGTCGTGGTCACGAACCCTCACAACCCCACGGGCCACGTGCTCTCGAACGACATGCGCGACGCGATCGTGGAGCGCGCGGCGGAAGTCGGAGCGTGGCTGCTCGCCGACGAAGTGTACCAGGGGGCGGAGCTCGACGGCCGTACGACCCCGTCCTTCTGGGGAAGCTATGAGCGGGTGATCGTGGTGAACGGGCTGTCCAAGGCGTACGGGCTGCCGGGGCTGCGCATCGGCTGGCTGATCGCGCCGCCCAAGTTCTCGGCTGAAGCCTGGGCGCGGCACGACTACACCACCATCGGACCCTCAGGGGCGAGCGACCACCTCGCCGCCGTGGCGCTCGAGCCCCGGGTGCGGGGAGAGCTGCTGGCACGCACCCGTCGCATCCTCCGGACCAACTACCCGGTGCTCGAGACGTGGCTCAGGGCCTTCGGGGACACGTTCAGCTGGCATCCGCCGCAGGCGGGTGCGATCTGTCTCGTGAAGTACCGCCAGGCGGTCGGCGCGCTCGACGTCGTGGAGAGGGTGCGTGCCGAGCACGACGTGCTGCTCGTGCCGGGGGATCATTTCGGACTCCCGAACCACTTCCGCTTCGGCTACGGGGAGGAACTGCGTCATTTCAAGGAAGCGCTGGCCGAAACGGAGCGCGCCTTGAGGCACGTCTTCACCGACTGAGATGCGGGTCGTCCCGCTCGAGGCGTTCCGGGAAAAGATCCCTTTCGCGGTCGCGGTGCGCGCGGTGGAGCGGGGGTTCCGCGCCCTCGCGCTCGGCGAGGCGACGCTCCCCGAGCCACTGGTGATGGAGCTGCCGGAGCGCCGGGCCGAGGTGCACGTGAAGGGGGCGCACCTCTCCGGCGGGCGTCATGTCGTGCTCAAGCTGGCCACCGGGTTCTACCGTAACCGCGAGCGGGGGTTGCCATCCGGCGACGGCATGTTCTTGCTGCTCGACGCCGAGACGGGCGCACCCGAGATGCTGCTCCTGGAGCACGGCTATCTCACCGACCTGCGTACGGCCGCCGCAGTGGCACTGACGCTCGAGTACCTCGCGCCGAAAGAGGAGAAGCAAGCGTTGCTGGTGGGCGCGGGCGCCCTAGCCCGGCTCACTGCCCGCGCCATGCTCGCCGTGCGGCCGCTGGAGCGGATAACGCTGTGGAACCGCAGCCGCGAGCGCGCGGAGGCGCTCGCCCGTGAGCTCGCGCCGCTCGTTGAGGTGCGCATCGCCCCGGCGCTCGAGCCGGCCGTGCGCGGTCACCGGGTGATCGTCACCGCCACCGCGAGCACGACGCCACTCATCATGGCGTCATGGGTCCCTGCGGGGGCGCACGTCACCTCGGTCGGCACGGGGAGTCCCGAAAAGATCGAGCTCGAGCCGGCGCTCCTCGCTCGTGCGGACAAGCTCGTCGCCGACCGCGTGTTCCAGACCGAGCGTTACGGCAACCTGCACCACGCGATCGCCGCCGGCCTGGTGACGCGCGCCAAGGTCTACGGCGAGCTCGGTGACCTGGCCGCGGGCCGGCTCGCCGGACGCGAGCGCCCGGGCGAGCTCACCGTGGCCGACCTCACCGGGGTCGGCGTCCAGGACGCTGCGATTGCGCAGGCCGTTGTGGAGGCGCTCGGATCGTACGGCGGTGTCGGTTCAGTGTAAGAGCGCCCGCAGCACGAGGTAGGCGAGCCCGGCGATCCCCGCGGCCGCCGGGATCGTGAGGATCCACGCCCACACAATCCGCGCCGCCACGCCCCAGCGTACGGCGGAGAGCCGCTGCGCCGCCCCGACGCCCGTGATCGCGCCCGTGATGGTGTGCGTGGTGCTGACCGGGATCCCCAGGTGTGAGGAGAGGAACAGCGTCAACGCCCCGCTGGTCTCGGCGCAGAACCCGCCGAACGGCCTCAGCTTCGTGATACGCTGCCCCATCGTCCTCACGATCCGCCACCCACCGGCCACCGTGCCGAGGGCGATCGCCGCGTGTGCGGCCAGGATGACCCAGACCGGCACGGTGTCGACCGACGTGAGGTGAAAGGCCCGCACCGGAAACGTGACGAACAGCGTCTGGCTCGACGCCAGCAGAGCGACGATGATCCCCATGGTCTTCTGCGCGTCGTTGGTCCCGTGCCCCAGCGAGTAGGCGGCGGCCGACACGAGCTGGAGCGTCCGGAACGTCTTGTCCACGCGTCGCGGGAGCGAGCGGCGCAGCGCCCACGAAAGGGCGGTGGTGAGGAGCAATGCGAGGGTGAGCCCCAGCAGTGGGGCGACCACGATGAAGACCAACGTCTTGACCCAGCCCTTCGCAATGATCGCCACGAAACCGGCCTTGGCGACGGCGGCTCCCGCATAGCCGCCGACCAGCGCGTGGGAGGACGACGTCGGCAGGCCCCACCACCACGTCATCAGGTCCCACATGATCGCGCCGAGCAACCCGCTCACGATCACCGTGGGATCGACCACGCTCAGGTCGACCATCCCTGCGCCGATAGTTCTTGCGATGGCGGTTCCGAATACGAACGCGGCGACGAAATTCCAGAATCCGGCCCAGAATACCGCGGCGAACGGGGAAAGCACGCGAGTCGAGACGACGGTCGCGATCGAGTTCGCGCTGTCGTGGAACCCGTTGATGAAGTCGAAGACGAGCGCGATCAGGACGATCGCGAGGACGAACCAGACCGTGGACGCCATCAGGCGTGCTTGAGCGTGATGGACTCGAGCACGTTGGCGACGTCCTCTGACTGATCGAGAGTCATCTCGAGGTTGTCGTAGATTTCCTTCCACTTGATGAGCTCGATGGCGTCGCGCTCCTTCTCGAACAGCCGGCCGAGCGAATCGTGGTAGATCGCGTCGCCCTCCTCCTCGAGGCGCTTCGCCTCGATGCAATAGCGCATCACGTCATCGCCCTTCTTGAGCCGGCCCACCCCTTCGCCGAGCACGCCGACCATGCGCTCGATCACATCGGTGAGCTGCTTCACGCCCTCGGGCGCTACACCCAGGCGGAAGATCTGCGAGCGCCGCGCGGTCCCGTCCATCGCGTCCATCACGTCGTCCAGGTCGGAGGCGAGCTGGTGGATGTCCTCGCGGTCGAGCGGCGTGATGAAGGTGCGGTCGAGCCGGTTCACCACCTCGTGGGTGAGCTGGTCGGCTTCGTGCTCGAGACGCTTGATCGCCTCGATGTAGGGGATGCGGCGCTCGGGGAGCGCCGCAAACAGCTCGCGCAGGTGGCGGGCCGCCTCTTTGTTGCGCTCGGCGACCGCGACGAACAGATCGAAGAATTCCTCTTCCCGTGGCAACAGGCGCACGGCGACGCCCTCCCTCATCGGGGTGAAATCTTCGGCGCACAAGATAGCGGCCCGCGATGGGAGTCACTAGGTTACCACGCGAACTCCGACCCAGGGCGAGGATCGCCGGATGGCCACCACGCAGCCGCATCAGACGGACTTCGTACAGGCGATTTCCCGGCTCGACGCCACGGCGCTCGTCGTGGGCTCGATGATCGGCTCGGGGATCTTCATCGTTTCCGCGGAGATCCTTCGCGAAGTGCACACCCCGGGCCTGCTGCTCCTGGTGTGGGGCCTGTCGGGAGTGGTCACCTTGATGGGGGCCCTCACCTACGGCGAGCTCGCCGCCATGTTCCCGAACGCGGGCGGCCAGTACATCTACCTGCGCGAAGGCATCTCGCCGCTCTTCGGCTACCTCTACGGATGGACTCTGTTCGTCGTGATCCAGACGGGCACGATCGCCGCCGTCGCCGTGGCGTTCGCCCGGTTCACGTCGGTGTTCGTCCCCGCGCTGAGCCCCGAGGTGTGGACCGGCCTCGGCACCACCATTACCCTCCCGCAGCCGATCGGGACGCTCATCGTCGGCTTCTCTCCCCAGCGCGTGGTCGCAATCCTCTCGATTGTGCTGCTGACCTGGGTCAACGTGCGGGGGGTGCGGACGGCCGCCATCGTGCAGACCACCTTCACGACCGTCAAGACGGCCGCCCTGGCCGCGCTGATCCTGCTCGGACTCACCATCGGTCGGAACGCGGTCGCCGGCGCCGCGAACTTCGGCGCTGGGTTCTGGCCGGCGGAGGGGCTGACGGCCGCGCTCCTCCCCGTGATCGGGGCCGCGACGGTCGGCTCGCTCTTCTCGATGGACGCCTGGAACAACGTGGGCTTCGCGGCCGCCGAGCTGAAGAACCCCCGGAAGGACCTGCCGTTCGCGATGGCGGCGGGGGTGCTCACCGTTACGCTGCTCTACCTGCTGGCCAACGTGGCGTACCTGAACGTGCTCCCCGCCGCGGCGATCGCCAACGCTCCGCAGGACCGCGTCGCCACGGCCGCCCTGCAGGCGATCTTCGGCGACCCGGGCCTCTATATGATGGCTGCGGCCATCATGATCTCGACCTTCGGCTGCAACAACGGACTCATCCTGTCGGGCGCGCGGGTGTACTACGCCATGTCGCGCGACGACCTCTTCTTCAAGTCGGCGGGCATGCTGCACCCGCAGTACAAGACGCCGACCGTCGCCCTGGTCGTGCAGGCCATCTGGACGAGCGTGCTGTGCCTATCCGGCTCGTACACCCAGCTCCTTAACTATGTGATATTCGCCGCCCTTGTGTTCTACATGCTGACCGCGTTCGGCTTGTTCGCCCTGCGCGCCAAGCGCCCGGGCGCCGAGCGGCCGGTCCGCACACCCGGTTATCCCTGGCTCCCCGCCCTGTACGTCGTGATGACCGGGCTCATCGCTCTGGACCTCCTGTTCAACGCGACCACGCGGACGTACAGTGCCCTGGGCCTCGGCTTCGTCCTGGCCGGAGTACCGGTGTACTACCTCTGGCGTCGGTTCGTCGCGCGGGTGCGGTCCGGGTGAGTCACGCCGGCGGCGTGAAGCGCGGGTAGTCGCCGAGCAGAGTGACCACCGCCCCCTGCGCCGCCAGTACCGCGAGGACGGACTGCATTGCAGGCTCGTCGGCTCGCGCTTCCACGTCCAGGTAGAAGAGATACTCCCACGGCGCCGTCCGATCGGGCCGGCTCTCGAGCTTGGTGAGATTGAGGCCGGCCTCAGCGAAAGGCGCGAGCGCGCGCGCGAGCGTCCCCGGCCGATGCGGCAGCTTGAGGCGTAGCGTGGTCTTCGCCGGGACGCCGGGCGAAGAC
>DATDFP010000035.1:0-4089 GCA_036522535.1 Gemmatimonadales bacterium | reverse complement strand
CGGTCGTCCACCGCTTACGACAACCGCTCGGCGAGCGTCGCGGCGGGAAGGTGCGCAACTTTCACGATCTCGAGCCGCTCCTCGGCGAGACGGTCGAGCTGCCGCCGCAGCGTGTGGAACTCGCCGTCGGTCGTGACGATGCGCCGGCGCGCCCCGAGCGGCAGCGCGGAGAGGAACCGGACCACGAGCTCGTGCGTGCTAGCGCCCAGGGCGTAGTCGCCCGCGACGTCGTCCAGCAGCGCCGCAAACCCGCGGCGCACACGCTCGGCCCGCGCGAAGGCCCGCTCCCATTTGTCGTCCAAGTACTGCGCGGCGTCCGCCCAGGCCTCGCACTGTCCGGCGAAACCGCAGTCCGGCCAGGCCTGATGCGAGTGGCCCGTGAGGAGGAGCCGCTCGGCGACACGGAAGCGCGCGTAGTGCGGCGCCAGCGCGTTGGGGCTCGCGTACAGCGCCCCGGGTGTGATCACGGTATCACAGCTCGGCGCGGATCTCCCAGAGATCGGGGAAGGCCGGCTTGTCCAGCGTGGTCATGAGGTACTCCGCGCCCGCCGTGCCGCCGGTGCCGCGCTTCGTGCCGATGGTGCGCTGCACCATCTTCACGTGACGGTAGCGCCATTCCATAAACCCTTCGTCCAGGTCCACGAAACGCTCGCACACCTGCGCGACCGCGGGATTCTGGCGGTAGGCGCGGAGCAGGATGCGCTGCACCTCCGGCTCCGCCGTCACCCGTTCCGTAACGTCGCGCTGCAGGACCGCCTGCGGCACGGCGTAGCCGTTGCCGGCCAGATAGTGGAGAAAGGCATCCCACACCGTGGGCTGCCGATACCGCGCCTCCAGAATGCGGCGGTCCGTGCCGCCTTCCGGGTAGTGCTCCACCGCCGAGCGCCGCTTCTGACCGAGCAGGAACTCGAGCTCCCGGAACTGCCGGGACTGAAAGCCGCTCCCCGACTCGAGCCGCTCGCGGAAGGAGAGGAACTCGAGCGGCGTCATCGTTTCCAGGATGTCGATCTGGTGGACGACGACCTTCAGAACCGTGAGGACGCGCTTGAGGGTATGCTGCGCCCGGGACGTGTCCCCGCCGCGCAGCAGTCCCTGGAGATGGTCCAGCTCATGTAGCATCTCCTTGAACCAGAGCTCGTACACCTGGTGGATGATGATGAACAGCATCTCGTCGTGCTCGGGTCCCTCCGACAACGGCTGCTGGAGGGAGAGGAGCTCGTCGAGCTTCAGGTAGCTGGGGTAGGTGACGGGCATGGGAAGAGTCAGGTGTCAGGTATCGGGTGTCGGGTTTCGGGGCACGGCGGGTCCGTGTGGGACATGTGGTGCGCGAGGCGTCCCCGCGCTCGGGCGTCGATTTCCCTGACACCTGACACCCGACACCTGACACCTGCAGTCATTGAAACCGCGGCTTGTAGTTGTCCAACGTCTCGTACTGGCGCGGCCAGGGCAGCTCGTAGCCCATCTCGTGCGCCGCGTGGCGGGTCCAATAGGGGTCCCACAGATGGGCACGGGCCAGGACGCATAGGTCGGCGCGGCCGGCGGCGAGGATGGTGTTGACGTCGGTGTACGACGAGATGTTGCCGACCGCCATGGTGGGAAGGCCGGCCTCGTGGCGGATGCGGTCGGCGAAGGGCGTCTGGAACTGACGGCCGTACACGGGCTTGGCGTCGCAAACCGTCTGGCCGGCGGAGACGTCGATGATGTCGCAGCCACGCGCCTTGAGGAGCTTTGCTACCTCCACGGCGTCGGCCGATTCCATGCCCCCGGGCGCCCAGTCCACGGCCGAGATGCGCACCGAGATCGGCTTCTGGGCCGGCCAGGCGGCGCGCACCGCGTCGAACACCTCGAGCGGGAAGCGCATCCGGTTTTCGAGCGATCCGCCGTACTCGTCGCTCCGCTGGTTGGTCAGCGGCGAGATGAAGCTCGCCAGCAGGTACCCGTGCGCGAAGTGAATCTCGAGGATGTCGAAGCCCGCCTCCTCCCCCATCCGCGCCGCGCGCGCGAAGTCGTCGCGGACCGCGTCCATGTCGCGGCGGTCCATTGCCTTCGGAACCTGGCTGTAGGGGAAGTACGGGATCGGCGAGGCGGCGATGATCGGCCAGCTACCCTCCGGAAGCGGCTCGTCCATTCCCTCCCAGGCCAGCCGCGTGGCGCCCTTGCGGCCGGCATGCCCGAGCTGGAGCCCGATTTTCGCGCGAGTGTGCGCGTGCACGAAATCCACGATCCGTTTCCAGGCCGTGACGTGCTCCGGCTTGTACATGCCGGTGCAGCCCGGCGAGATGCGGCCCTCCCTGCTGACGTCGGTCATCTCCGTGAATACGAGGCCCGCGCCTCCGACGGCGCGGGCGCCGAGGTGCACCAGGTGCCAATCGTTGGGCGTGCCGTCGTCGGCCGAGTATTGGCACATCGGCGATACGACCACACGGTTCTCGAGCACCAGGTCCCGCAGGCGGAACGGCGTGAAGAGCGGGGGTGGAGGAGGCTGTTGGGGGACGGGGACGCCGCTCTGTTTCGCGGCCTTGCCGGCGACCCAGCGGTCGACGCGCTCTACGAACTGGGGGTCCCTGACCTTCAGATTGTCGTGCGTGATGCGCAGGCTGCGGGTGAGCAGATTGAAGGCGAACTGCAGCGGCTCCGAGCCCATGTAGCGCTCGGTGTCCTCGAACCACTGCAGGCTCACCTGCGCCGCACGCTGGAGGCTCTCGACCGCCGGGCGTCGCTCGGCCTCGTACGCCTCCAGCGCCGCGGGCAGGCCGTGCCGGTCCACACCACGGAGCGCCTGCGCGAGCGCGATGGCGTCCTCCATCGCCAGCTTCGTGCCCGACCCGACGGAGAAATGCGCCGTGTGGGCGGCGTCACCCAGGAGCACGAGGTTTTGGGAGTGCCAGCGCTCGGTGCGGAGCGTCCCGAAGCTGCGCCACAGCGACCGATTGTTGAGCAGCCGGTGGCCCTCCAGCTCCTCGCGGAACAGCGCCTCGCAGAACGCGAGGGTCGCGTGCTCGTCCGCGCGGTCCATCCCCGCGGCGCGCCAGGTCGCTTCCGTCGCCTCCACGATGAACGTCGAACGTCCGGGCTCGTACTGGTAGGCGTGAACGCGCCACAAGCCGTGAAGAGTGCGCTTGAAGTAGAACGTGAACGCAGGGAAGGGCCGCGTCGTCCCGAGCCACACGTACTTGTTGGTCCGCCAATCGACGCCCGGCCGGAACCGGTGGCTGAACTGCCGCCGTACCACGCTACTGAACCCGTCGGCGCCGACGACGAGGTCGGCCGCCGTGTAGCCGGTGACGTCCTGAACCTCGGCCCCCACCTCGACACAGACGCCGAGCTCCTCGGCCCGCCGGCTCAGGATGGCGAGGAGGGCTAGACGAGAGAGCCCGCTGAACCCGTGCCCGGTGGACCGCAGCACGGTCCCGTTGAAGTGGATGTCGATGTCGTCCCAGTGATAGAACGCGCGCGTCATCTCCTCGTACGTCCGCCGGTCGGCCTCGGCGAGGTTCATCTGCGCGGCGTCGGAGAAGACGACACCGAACCCGAACGTTGCATCGAGGGGGTTCCGCTCGAGCACGCGGATCTCGTGGGAGGGATCGGCGTTCTTCATCAGGATGGCGAAGTACAGGCCCGCGGGCCCACCGCCGACGCACACGATCCTCACGGATTGCTCCCTGCCGCCCTTGCCGCCTCTGCCGCCCTTATCAATTGCGCCGCGACGATAAGGTGTTGAATCTCGGTCGTCCCTTCGTAGATGCGCAGGGCGCGCACGGAGCGGTACAGGCGGTCTACGGGATGCGATGCCAGTACCCCGCGCCCGCCCAGGATCTGTACGCCGGCGTCCACGATGCGCTGGGCGGCCTCCGTGGCGAACGCCTTCGCCATCGCGGCCTCGAGCGTGACCCGTGCCGCGCCCCCTGCGCTCCCCGCGCCCCCTGCGCCGCCGTCCCGGTCCGCCGCCCAGGCAGCGCGATACACGAGCAGGCGGGCTGCGGCGAGCTCGATCGCCATGCGCGCCAGCTTCTCCTGGATGAGCTGGAACTCGGCGAGCGGCTTCCCGAACTGCCGGCGCCCGAGCGCGTGGCCGAGCGCCTCCTCTAG
>DATDFP010000034.1:0-12024 GCA_036522535.1 Gemmatimonadales bacterium | reverse complement strand
ACGCCACGGCCGTCGCCCGGTCCCGGTCGTCCACCGGCCGCCCCGTGGCGTAGCCGAGGAACCGCTTGCGCGACGGCCCCACGGCCACCGGATAGCCCAGCCCGACGACCGTGGCCAGCTCGTCGAGCAGCCGGAAATTCTGTTCCGGCGTCTTGGCGAACCCGAACCCTGGATCCACCACGATCCGCTCGCGCGCCACCCCGCCCTGCTCCGCCCGCTGCGCCGCCCCGGCCAGCTCGGCCGCGACCTCCGCCGCCACGTGCCGGTAGGTGGTGAGCGAGTCCATGGTTTCCGGGGTTCCCCGCGCGTGCATCACGATGACGCCCACGCCAGCCTCCGCCGCGACGCGCACCAGCTCCGGATCGAACCCGAACGCCGAAACGTCGTTCACGGCGGCCGCCCCCGCGGTGATCGCCGCCCGGGCCACCGCGGCCTTGCGCGTGTCGACCGACACGGGGCCGAGCGCGCGTCGCGCGAGCTGCTCGATCACGGGAACGACGCGCCCGATCTCCTCCGCCACCGGGACCGGGACCGCCCCTGGTCGCGTGGACTCGCCGCCGACGTCGAGCAGGTCACAGCCGTCCGCCATCAGCCGCTCGGCCTGGGCCACGGCGCGATCCACGCTCGTGAAGCGGCCGCCGTCGGAGAACGAATCGGGGGTGACGTTGATGATGCCGATGATCACCGGCTGGCCGAGCGCGATCGTCCCGTCGGCGATGGACCACGCTTGCGGCGGCTCGGCGTGGCTCGCGAGCAGGTGGCCGAGCGCCGCGCCAACCCGCTCCAGCCCGGGCGGCACGCGGTCGACCCGCGCCAGTGGTGCGAGCCGGCTCGCCCCCGCGCCCACCAGGGCCCAGCCCTCACCTGTGAGAACGTCGGCGCCGGATTTCGCGCCCCAGCGGACGAGCGCTTCGCGCTCGCCCTCGGCGACTTCCTCGAAGACAATGAAGAGCGGCTGGACTCCGATTGCGGCGAACCGGGCGGGCTGGGCGTCCCAGCCGCGGGCCGCGAGCGCCGCGCGCACCGCCTCGGGAGTGTGGGCGGCGAGCGCGGTGAGCTTCACGCGCCGGCGGGCTCGGGTGGCGGACTGCCCAGCACGGGGCCGCGCGCCGGCGCTTTGTCCTTGGACCCTTCCGCGGACGGCGGAGCCGTCGGGAGGGTGGGCGGCGGGACCGGCGCCAGTTGCCGTCCGGCGACGACCATCTCGACTTCGTCGCGGTCGAGGGTCTCGCGCTCGAGCAGGCTCGCGGCCAGACGGTCGAGCGCGTCGCGCTGCTCGGTGAGGATCGTGCGGGCGCGCTCGTACGCCTCGGAGAGGATGCGCTTCAGCTCGGTGTCCACCAGCTCGGCCGTGCGGTCGGAGATCTCGCGCCGCTGCACGACCTCGCGGCCCAGGAAGATTTCGGCCTCGCGGTCGCCCACGGCGATCGGCCCGACGACGTCGCTCATCCCGAACTGCGTGACCATGCGTCGCGCCATCTCGGTCGCCTGCTGGATGTCGGCGGCGGCGCCGGTCGTGACTTTGTCGGGCCCGAACACCAGCTCCTCCGCCACGCGCCCGCCGTACGCCATCGCGAGCCGCCCCACGATGTACTGCTTGGTGTAATTGTGGCGGTCCTCCTCCGGCAGCGAGAAGGTGATGCCGAGCGCGCGGCCCCGCGGCACGATCGTGACCTTATGGAGCGGGTCGAGCCCCGGCACCTTGAGGCTGACCAGCGCGTGCCCGGCCTCGTGGTAGGCGGTCAGGCGCCGCTCTTCCTCGGAGAGCACCATGCTCTTGCGCTCGAGCCCGAGCATCACCTTGTCCTTGGCGTCCTCGAGGTCGTCCGTATGCACCGCGTTGCGGTTGCGGCGGGCGGCGAGCAGCGCGGCCTCGTTGACGATGTTCGACAGCTCGGCGCCCGACAGCCCGGGCGTGCCCTTGGCGATGCGCTCGAGGTTCACCCCGGGCGCGAGCGGGATCTTGCGGGTGTGCACCCGGAGGATCTGCTCCCGGCCCTTCACGTCGGGCATGTCCACCACGATCTGGCGGTCGAAGCGGCCCGGACGCAGGAGCGCCGGGTCCAGGATATCCGGCCGGTTGGTCGCCGCGAGAAGGATCACGCCGTCGTTCGACTCGAACCCGTCCATCTCCACCAGCAGCTGGTTCAGGGTCTGCTCGCGCTCGTCGTGCCCGCCTCCCAACCCCGCCCCGCGATGCCGGCCGACCGCGTCGATCTCGTCGATGAAGATGATACACGGGGCGTGGGCCTTGCCCTGCTCGAACAGATCGCGCACCCGCGAGGCGCCCACCCCCACGAACATCTCCACGAAATCCGAGCCCGACATCGAGAAGAACGGCCGGCCCGCCTCGCCCGCCACGGCCTTGGCGAGGAGCGTCTTCCCCGTCCCCGGCGGCCCGACGAGCAGCGCCCCCTTCGGCAGCCGGCCGCCCAGGCGCTGGAACTTCTGCGGGTCCTTGAGGAAGTCGATGATCTCCTCGAGCTCCTGCTTCGCCTCGTCGCATCCGGCGACGTCGGCGAAGGTCACCTTGGGCGTATCGCCCGACAGGAGCTTCGCCTTTGATTTGCCGAAAGCGAACGCGCGGTTTCCGCCCTGCTGCATCTGGCGCAGCATGAAGATGATCAGCCCGAGGATGAACAGGTACGGCAGGAAGCTGAACAGGAATACGCCGAACGACTGCTTCTCCTCGCGCGCCCGCACGTCCACATCCTTCGCCCTGAGCGTGGCCACCCAGGCGTCGCTCGATTCGAACGGCAACAGCGTGGTGAAGTGCTCGGCGGTGCGCCGCCCCACCGTGAGCGGGCGTTTGAGGTCGCCTTTCACCTGCTGGCGCTCGGTGATCTCCACGGCCGAGACGTTGCCCGCGTCGAGCTGCTCGGTGAACTGCGTGTAGGAGATGTCCACCGCCTCCTGGCGGCGACTCGACGCGAACTGCACCAGCGCGATCGAGCCGACGATCAGGAGCGCCCAGAACGAGAGCGTCCGAATCGTCCGAGCCCAGTTGAACTCACGAGGCGGGAGGCGGCCGGCCATGTTACGTCAGGCTCGCAATGTAGGGCAGGTGCCGGAAGTTCTCGGCGTGGTCGAGCCCGTAGCCGACGAGGAACACCTGCGGGGCGTCGAACCCGACGAACTTAGGCGCGAGCGCCAGGTGTTCGGCCAGATGCTTGTGCAGCAACGCGCACACCTCCAAACTCTCCGGAGCCCGCTCCCGTAGCAGGGTCACCAAACGGTTGACGGTCTTCCCGGTATCGACGATGTCCTCGACAAGCAGGATATGCTTACC
Organism: Gemmatimonadales bacterium; assembly: GCA_036522535.1. Taxonomy (GTDB): domain Bacteria; phylum Gemmatimonadota; class Gemmatimonadetes; order Gemmatimonadales; family GWC2-71-9; genus AG12. Next base: position 8,735 of record DATDFP010000034.1, on the reverse strand, counting down.
CCGCAGCTGTGTTTCCGGATCATACAACAGCCGCACCTTCCCGCTCGAGATCGTTCCCTCGCCGTAGCTCGCCGCGACCAGGAAGTCGACCTGCAACGGCCGGTCGATGCGGCGCACCAGGTCGCTCAGAAAGATGAAGCTCCCCTTGAGCAGCCCGAGCACCAGCAACTCACCGTCGGGGTAGGCCGCAGTAATGTCCCGCCCGAGCTCGCGCACGCGCCGCGCGATCGTCTCCTCGTCGAACACGATGCGGGCAAACTCACGCCCGCCAGTTTGCTTCAGACTCGCCGTGCTCGGTAACATCCACCCGCACCGCCGGGGTTCCGGGCTGCGGGAGGTCGGCCGCGCTCCGGCAGATTCCGGGAACCCAAAGAATGGTTTCGCCGCGCGCCACCACCGGATACGTGGCCCGGATGCTCCGTGGCACGTGCGCTTCCATCAACAATCGCCGCACGGGGCGATGGCCAACCCCTCCGAGGGGGAGTACCCGGTCCCCGGGACGTGGCGGGCGCACCTCCCAGTCCGTGCCCGCGATCCACGTGGTCCATGCGGCGCGCTGGACCCGCGCGGGCGCCGCGGCCGGAGTCCACCGCAACCGGAACTCCCCGAACACCGTGGCACCCTGCTCCGCCCTGGCGACCACCGGCCCGGCGACCCGCCCGCCTTCACGGAACACACGCAGCCGATCGAACGCCGCCTCCGCCACCCACCGTCCCTCCCCACCGAGCGGGACCCGCCGCCCCGAGGGACCGCGCACCAGCGCCAGCACCTGCCTCGCCCGCCTGATCCCGAGCACCAGCCCAATCCGCCGGGCCGCGGCGCGCAGCAGCACGACCCCTAACGAGTCATCATAGCGAGCCAGGCCCTCGCGGGCAACGTCGAAACCTCCGCTGGCAAAGTGAACGTGAAGCGCCGGAACGAGTTTCAACGCCCGCTGCCAGGCGCGCCGCTCCATCGCCGCCGCCTCGCCGAGCCGCACGAGGTGGTCGATCACGCTCGGGCCGAGGCGTCCGGCGAGTAGCGGGAGCAGCGCGACCCGCAGCCAGCTGCGCAGGTGACGGGGGTCACGGTTCGCCGGGTCGTCGTGCGTGGGGAGGGCGCGCTCGGCCGCATACGCCGCAAGCTCGGCCTTCGTGAACGGCAGGAGGGGCCGGACGGTGCCGCCACGGGCGCGGGCCGGGATCCCCGCGAGCCCCGCAGGCGCGCTCCCTTTCAAGACCCGGAGCAGGATGGTCTCGACCTGGTCGTCGCGGTGATGGGCCGTAACGATGTAGCGAGCTCCCACTCGCCGTTTCACGTCGCCGAGCCAGGCGTAGCGGGCGCGACGCGCGGCGGTCTCGGTTGCGTCGGGTCCGAGCCCAAGCTCGCCGAGCTCAAACGCCAAGCCGTAGCCCGCCGCCAGGTCCCGCACCTGCCCCGCGACCGTACCGCTGCCCGGCTGGATCTGGTGGTCGGCGTGGGCGACGACGAGCAGGAGACCGTGCTCCGCGGCCACGCGGTGCAGGAGATCGAGCAGGGCGACGGAATCGGCTCCGCCCGACACCGCCACCAGCGCCGTACCCGGGCCCGGGAACAGCCGGCCCCGGCCGAGGTGCTCGCGGAAGCGGTCGGGTAGAGGGGCCGCGTGTGCCATGTATAATGATAGCTCCGGCGCACTCTGACGTGGGGGACATCCAATGCCGCCCGACGAGATCTACCAGCTGCTTCGCAACCTCACGTCTCCCGTGGTCGCGATCACGTCCGAGCGCGACGGCAAGCGGAACGGGATGATCTCCGACAGCGCGGTTCGCGCCTCGATCGTGCCGACCATCCCGCGGGTCTCGGTCTACATTCACAAGTTCAACTACAGCCACGACATGATCTTCGAGACGGGCCGGTTCGTGCTGCACCTGCTCGGGACCGATCAGTTCGACCTGATTCACGAGCTCGGATTCGCGAGTGGACGTACCCGCGACAAGCTGGCCCACATCCCCCATCACGCGGGCAGGCTCGGCGCGCCGGTGCTCGACCAGTGTTACGCCTACCTCGAGTGCGAAGTGATCAACGTGATGGACACGGGCAGCTCGACCTGCTTCCTGGGACAGGTATCGGAGGTCGGCTACGGGAGGGGGAACCGCCCCACGAGCGCGCTGATGACCGCGACCTACTTCCGCGCCAACATGCCCGCCGAGTGGCGGCCAGAGTACGAGGCGCAGCTCGAGGCGGCGCAGCGGTTCGCCGAGGCGCGGTCGGGAGACATCAAGGCGGTGATCTGGCGGGGGCTCAGGGGCTAACCCTCGGGCTCAATAGCCCAACCCAGTCTTCACAATTCATCGCTAGCCGAGACATCGGTGACTGACCTCACCGCCGACAGATTGCGTTCGATGTTGAGTTGCAGTCCGGAACAACGCTTCGGCGGCGAAGAGTCCATGGGCGCCACGGCTCTCCGGTTGTGCCGCAGCTTCCAAGCACCTCGGCAAGGAGAGACATGTGATCATCCGCACCGTGATTCTCGGCCTGGCAGCGGCATGCGACCTTGCAGTGCTCCAAGCATGCCACGACACTCTGCCTTCGAGTCTGGACCTGGTGGATCAAGCGCTCCTATTCCAGGCGCCGCTGGATCCCGCTCTTTGCGCGCCCGACCGGGGAGGGTTCACGCTGGCATCCAGCAATCAGTATTTTCCGCTCAACGTCGGACGCGAGTGGGTTCTCCAGGGCGAGGAAGGCGGCGCAGCCATTGAACTGCGAATCACAGTCCTCGACGTGACGGAGACGGTGGCAGGGGTCAGCACGCACGTCGTCCAGGAGCTGGAGTCCGCGGACGGGGTGTTAGTGGAAGACTCGCGAAACTTCTTCGCCGAAACGAGCGATGGGACCGTTTGCTACTTCGGCGAACATGTCGACATCTATGAGGGCGGGACCATTGTCTCCCACGAGGGTTCCTGGCGTGCCGATGACGCTGGGAATCAACCGGGAATCATAATGCCCGCCCGCCCGCGCGCCGGCGTGAAGTTCCAGATGGAGGGAGCGCCCGGCATCGCGCAGGATCAAGGCGCCATTGTTGGAGGTGGACCGGTCTCGACGCCCGCCGGCACGTTCACGAAGACGATTCGGGTCCGTGAGTCCAACCCGCTCGACGGCTCGAGGGATTACAAGGTCTTCGCCCAGAATGTCGGTGTCGTTATCGACGGCACGCTTGCGCTCGTGAGCAGCAAATGACCGCTCGCGGTCCTCTTGGCAGCCTGCGGCATGAACGCGCACTCGTCTACTAGTTGATCCGTTTCTCGCGTCCCTGCCACTCTCGCTCGCGCAGCACGTACTTCTGCACCTTGCCGGTCGAGGTCTTTGGCAACGGACCGAATTCGACGAACTTCGGAGCCTTGAAGTGCGCGATCCGAGAACGGCAGTGCTCGATGATCTGCGTCTCCGACGCCGTCCGGTCGGGGTTCAAGGTGACGAAGGCCTTGGGAACCTCACCCCAGGTGTCGTCGGGTACGGCGATCACCGCGCATTCCATGACGGCCGGATGTGTCGCGATCGCCTGCTCCACCTCGATCGTGCTGATGTTTTCACCGCCGGAGATGATGATGTCCTTCTTCCGATCGCGCAGCTCGATGGAGCCATCGGCGTGGCGAACCGCGAGATCGCCGCTGTGGAACCACCCGCCGCCGAAGGCGCAGTCGGTCGCCTCCCGGTCTGCGAAGTACCCGGTCATCACGACGTTGCCCCGCATCACGACCTCGCCCATGGTGCGGCCGTCGGCGGGGACGTCCCGCATCTCTTGATCGACGACCCGGACCTCGCCCGCGCAAACGTTGGGGAAGCCCTGGCGGGCCTTGAATCGCGCCCGCTCATCGGGCGACAGATCCGCGAGGTTCGGCGCCGGCACGTTGATCGTGAAGGGTCCGTAGGTTTCGGTCAGGCCGTAGACATGATCGATCTCGAAGTTCAGCGCCGTCATGCGAGCGATCAGCGTTGGAGAGGGAGGCGCCCCCGCCGTGAAGAGACGCACAGGCCGCTCCAGCCGGTGCGCGGCGGCGTCGTTCGCCAGTGTGATCAGGATGGTGGGCGCGGCGCAGAAGTGGGTGACGCCCTCGTCGAACAGCCGCCAGGCGGCCGCCGGGTCGATTCGGGGGAGGCAGATACTGCGGGCGCCGACGGCGGCCAACGCCCAGGGAAAAGTCCATCCGTTGCAGTGAAACATCGGCAGCAGCCACAGGTAGGCACTGCCCGCAGTCAGTCGGTGATCGAGCGCCATCGCGAGGGCGTTCAAATACGCGCCTCGATGGTGGTACACCACGCCCTTCGGCCGGCCTGTCGTCCCCGATGTGTAGTTGATCGTGATCGAATCGTCCTCGTCCGTGAGCCATGACTCGACCAAGCCGTCGGTGCCGCCAGACAGGAACTCCTCGAAGTCGCGGTGTGTGTCGAGCCGCCGCACTCCGCTCGGCACCTTGCCTAACCGCTCTTCCAGCTCGGGGGTGTAGAACACTAGCCCTGCACCGGAGTGCTCGACGACGTAGCCGATCTCGTCAGCCGACCAGCGGGTGTTGATGGCGACGAGCACCCCGCCTGCCTGCGGCACACCGAAGTGCGCCAGGAGAAGGGGTTCGGAGTTGAGTGCCAGGAACGCAATGCGGTCGCCCTTCCCGAGCCCTGTCGCCCGCAAAGCGGAGGCGAGACGACGCGAGCGCGCCCGGAAATCACGCCACGTGTAGGTGACGTGACCGTCGACGACCGCAACCCGATCGGCATGGACAGTTCCCGATCGCTCGAGAAAATGGACCGGACTGAGCTCATGCCGAGAAACCGTTGCCCGGGGCTTGTCGATCTGGACCTCCGGAGCCCGGATGCCGCGTGACACTCCTTCTGGTCCTCGCCGCGCGACTGTTGTCACGCAGGCGGAATCCGGCTACTGAACCGATTGCCCTCAAGCTGCGGCCTGCGGGACCCGTCTCTCGAGCCTGAGACCGGATTTCTCAGCTGATGAGGGATAGTAGCGGCGGTCGGACTCGAACCGACGACCCGCGGATTATGATTCCGCTGCTCTAACCAGCTGAGCTACGCCGCCCTAGATTGCAGCAGCAGAACTTAGCGAGGCGCCGTTTCTGGCGCGAGGGCCGTTCCGCTCGTCAATTCTTGGACTGGAGCGCCTCAGGACCTTCGTGCTGACATCTCATGCGATCTTCGCGCCGCTCGCCGCAGCCGTGGTAGCCTGCAACTCACGCGGCATGCCCGCTTCGGCCGCGGAAGTGTGTCCCGTGACGAGCGGCGCCGCTCCGGCGGCCCCTCCGCCTGCCCACGCTCCGTTCCGTGTCCTGGTGTTCTCGCGCACCACGGGCTTCCGCCACGCCTCCATCCCCGCCGCCATCACCGCAGTCGAAGTGCTGGGCTCCGTCAACAACTTCACCGTCGAGGCGACCGAGGACGCTACCGCCTTCACCGACTCGAACCTCGCGCGCTTCGCCGCGGTCGTGTTCTTGAACACCACGGGTGACGTCTTGGACTCCACCCAGCAGGCTGCATTCGAGCGCTACGTCCGAGCCGGGCATGGCTTCGTCGGCGTGCACTCGGCGTCGGACACCGAGTACGGCTGGCCGTGGTATCACGCCCTGCTCGGCGCCACGTTCGATTCTCACCCACCGATCCAACAGGCCACGGTCGTCGTGGTGGATACAGGGCACGCATCGACGCGTTCGCTCCCGAGTCCGTGGGTGCGCACTGACGAGTGGTACAACTTCAGGGCGGAGCCGACCGCCGTGTCCGTGCTGGCCAAGGTGGACGAGGCGACATATTCCGGAGGCAAGATGGGAGCCGAACACCCGATCAGCTGGCAGCATGTCTTCGAAGGCGGGCGGGCGTGGTACACGGCGATGGGCCACACCGCGTGCAGCTACAGCGAACGGCCGTTTCTCGACCACTTGCTCGGCGGGATCGAATGGGCAGCCGGGGTTCTCGAGTAGAAAAGTAGAAAAGAAGTCCGCAGGTCGTGCATCAAGCCGCCAATCGTGCCGTTGCGGCGTCGCAACGTCCGGGTGAGGTATGGCGGGGCACTCGGGGGAACCGCCCGGGCGCCCGCCGGGGTTTTTCAGGTGCCGACGCGTAGCGTCCGGCGATGTGACGTTGTTCCGACGTTCGCTGGTTTCACTGACTCTAGAAAAACAACGAGAGGCAGGTTCGTATGCAAGAGCTCATTGCCCATTACTGGTGGATCGCCGTCGCCGCCTTCGCAGTAGCGGCGTTCCTGGTCTTTCGAAAACGACTCCACCAGCAGTAGCTGTAAAGGAAGGTTGATCGAGGAAGGCTACTGCGGAGGCGACTCCGCAGTAGCCTTCAGCGTTTTCGGTCGTGGGCCTCGGCGAGCCGCCTGCCGAGCGACAAGCCAGTCGTCGACGGCCACTGCGGCGACCGCCACCACGACCGCCGCGATCACATCCGGGACATAGTGAAAGAGGAAGAGCACCGTTCCGGCCGTCATACTCGCGACCAGCGGAAGGAGAAGCCAGAAAAGCCCGCGACGTGCCGCCCAGAGATCCCACATGAGCGTCACGACGGCGGCGACGTGGGCGCTCGGAAACGAGGTGCCGGGCACCATCGCGCCCCGCCCCGCCACTACGGCGAGCCACGAGAAAGGACCGCTGCCCAGGTGCCCGAGCTGTAGCTCGGGCGTGACGTAGCGTGGACTCATTGCCGGGTACGAAAGGCCGATGACGAAGCAGCCCGCGAGCGTGTAGCAGAGCCTGCGCACCGCATCGCCCGTTCGCCGCTGCGACGCCGCGGTTCCGGGGGCGAACAGGGCCACGGTCCCGGCGACGAGGATCGGCTCGTACGAGAGGTATGCGAACACGAACCATTCTCGGATCGGAGACCACGGCAGGTACGGCACCCGCGGGAGCAGGTACCCTTGCAGCTCGGCGAGGCTCGCATCGTGCCAATGCACGTGCGCCGGGTCGAGGAGCCCTGTCTGGAGATACAGGCCATAGAACCCGGCCAATGGTAGTGTCACGCCGAAGTACCGGACCACGGGGTTCCGCACGCGACGCAGCCGCGGCAGACCCCGCACCAGCAACACCGCGAAGAGAGCGTCGCCGGTGAGCGCAGCCGCGCTCGCCGCCGTGCGAGCCTCGAGCATGATGAAGGTCCCAAATAACAGCGCGAAGGCGGCGGTGAAGCGCTCGCACGCGTTCGCGCCTTTCCTGTCCGTGCGGTCTTGCATCGCACACCTCGGGCGCGGGTGAATGCCGGCCGCACCAGGGCAAGCCGCGGGCCGCGGCGTGATGCAGCCGGCAGCGGCGACGCAAGATTGTTGATCTCCCGAGACACCCGTTGCTTCCGCTCGACAGGAGGCGGGGCCATTTCCGCCGTGAACCAGGGGGGTGCGCCGCTTGCGTCATCCGAGCAACAGGATGAACAGGTCACATCTCCCCGTGACAGAACCGCCGAAGTCTGCCATCCGAGTCCCGGCCTGGCCTCGGGGGTCGGTCGCCCTCGGCGCCAATCCGGAGTACCTTGTCCTGCACCAAGATGGGGCCCGAAAGGGAACCCTCCGAGATCCCGGTGCTCTGATGCGCTGCCCCCGCTGCTCCCACGCCCAAACGTCCGACGCCACCGGAACGTGCCCTGCGTGCGGCTACTCGCCGATCGGCGACCGGGCGCGCACCCCGCCGGACGATGCCGCTCTAGAGCTCGAGGCCCGTCGGGAGCTGTTGCACTTGTTCCGGATCGAGGCGCTGCAGAAGGAGCGGCCGTGGTCGATCACGTACCGGGCCCGTGACCACGAGCACGATCGCGCGGTGGTCGTGACGGCCGTCCTGCGGCGGCGGCTGCAGGGTGCGCGGCTCGAGGACGATTTCCACGGCGCGGCGTTAGCCGCGGCGGCGCTCGATCATCCTCGCGTCATCCCCACGTATCAGTCCGGCGCCACGGCCAGCTTTCTCTGGTACGCGATGAAGTTTGTCGAGGGGCGCGCGCTCGAGGACGTCCTCCGCAGCGAGGGGCGGCTCGACCTGAGCCTCTGCCTGCGCCTGATGGAACAGGTGGCGAGCGCGCTACACCATGCGCATCAGCGCGCGGCCGTGCACGGTGGCCTCACGCCCGGAAACGTGATCGTGGATGCACAAGGAGAAGCGCTGGTCGGCGACTTCGTGGTGTCCGGGCTCCTCGACGGTTCGGCCCGCCGGCCCGAGTACAGCGCGCCCGAGTTACTGAACGGCGCACCGCCCGCGCCGAGCGCCGATCAGTACGCTCTCGCGGCCATCGCGTACGAGTGTCTGAGCGGAGCAACCCCGTTCGCGGGCGTGTCGATCGAGGAGCTCGTGCGCCGCCAGATCGCCGAGCCCCCGCCGAACCTGTCCGAGGTGCGACCGGACATCCCGAAGCACGTCCCGGAAGCCCTCGGCCGTGCGCTGCGGCCGGATCCCATCCAGCGGTTTCCGACGGTGCTCGACTTCGTCGCGGCCCTCGGCGGCACGTCTGGGCTGCGGGTGCCCTTGTTCGCGCCGCTGCCACGTCATGGGCCGGGATCGCCGGTCATCTTCATGGACGACGAACCCGAGCGGCGGCCGACGCGGCGCATCCTGACCGTCGTGGCCGGTGTGCTGATCGCACTCGGTATCGGGGCCGCCTGGCTCGCCGAGGGCCGGCCCGAGCCAGCGATCCTAGTGCGACGCGGACCGGGGACGGCGCCGCTCGCCCGTGCGGACAGCGTGCGACCGTCACCTCCACCGCCGACGGATGCCGCGCCGGATGCGCCATCT
>DATDFP010000033.1:0-13408 GCA_036522535.1 Gemmatimonadales bacterium | reverse complement strand
CCGCGCCCGTCGGCTTGTCGTTCACATAGAAGTTGCCCGCCGCGTAGCGCAGCGCGTGCTGCGCCTCGTCCACCGCCTGCCGATCCTGCGCGAAGACCGCGCCGGTGAGCGCGTAGGGCGACGTTTCGTCCACGAGCGCGAGCGTCTCCTTCCAGCGGGCCTCGGGGTAGGGGTAGACCGAGAGCACCGGCCCGAAGATCTCGTCGCACATCGTGCGGTAGGCCGGGTCCGTGGTCTCGAGCAAGGTCGGCTCGACGAAGTACCCGTCCGTGTCGTCGCAGCGCCCCCCAAAGATCACCTGGACGCCCGGAGCCTGCTTCGCCGCCTCGATGTAGCTCTTGATCTTGTCGAACGCCTTCCGGTCGATCACCGCGCCCATGAAGTTCCGGAAGTCGGCGGGATCGCCCATCTTCACCTCTGCGAGCATGTCGAGCACGCGCTCACGGACTCTGGGCCAAAGCGCGCCGGGCACGTAGGCGCGCGAGGCGGCGCTGCACTTCTGGCCCTGGTACTCGTACGCCCCGCGCACGATCGCCGTCGCGAGGGCGTCAACGTCGGCGCTCGCGTGCGCGATGATGAAGTCTTTCCCGCCCGTCTCACCCACGAGGCGGGGATAGCCGGCGTAGCCCGCCAGATTTTCGCCCACCCGCTTCCAGAGCGCCTGGAATACCTCGGTTGAGCCGGTGAAGTGAATGCCGGCGAGGCTGCGGTCGGTGAGCAGCGTCTCGGACACCCGCGTCGCCGGCCCGGGCACGAAGTTGATCACCCCCGGCGGCAGCCCCGCCTCCTCGAGCAGCTTCATGATGAAGTAGTTCGACAGCACGGAGGCCGACGCCGGCTTCCATACGACCGTGTTCCCCATGATCGCCGGGGACGTGGGGAGATTGCCGCCGATGGAGGTGAAGTTGAAGGGCGTGATCGCGTAGACGAACCCCTCGAGAGGGCGGTAGTCCAGGTGATTCCAGGTCCCGGAGGCGGAGATCGGCTGCTCCGCATAGAGACGTTCGGCGAAGTGGACGTTGAAGCGGAAGAAATCAATCAGCTCGCACGCGGCATCGATCTCCGCCTGATGGGCGGTCTTCGACTGGCCGAGCATCGTCGCCGCGTTGACGATCGGGCGGTAGCGCGTGGCGAGGAGGTCCGCCGCCTTGAGAAAGACCGCTGCGCGCCGCTCCAGACTCCACGTCGACCACTCGCGCCACGCTTCGCGCGCGGCCGCGATCGCCGCCTGCACCTCGCGCGGCGCGGCCTGGTGCACCCTGGCGAGGACGTGGCGATGGCAGTGCGGCATTACGGCCTCGACCGTCGTGCCCGTGCGCACCTCTTCGCCGCGGATGATGAGGGGAATCTCGATCTGGCGCGTGGAGAGGTCCTTGAGGGCACGCTTGAGCTCGACCCGCTCGGCGGCGCCCGGCGCGTATGAGAGGACGGGCTCGTTGACCGGCGGGGGGACTTTGGGGGTGCTGTTCATAAGGGAGAAATCTAACAGTGACAAGTCGACAGTCGTCAGTGCAGCCTTCAGACGCCAAACCGCGAGCGGATTAGGAGGGAGAGAGGCCTTGACCGGCCCGCGGATCCAGTAACCGCTGGGGGGGAATGGGGAGGCTCACGGTGACTGTGGTTCCGACGCCCGGCGTGGATGCCACCTGGATGCTGCCGCCGAACATGTTCCGGACCACCGTCTGCACCACCACCAACCCCATCCCGCTCCCCTCGCCGAACTCTTTCGTGGTGAAGCCGGGCTCGAAGACCCGCTCGAGCTCCTGGGGGCGAATTCCCACGCCTTCGTCGCGCACGGTCAGCCGCAGGTCGGTGCCCGTCTGCTCCAGCGCGACGCGGATGTGCGTCCCCCGCGCGCCGGTCGCGTCGGCGGCATTGCGGATGAGGTTGACGAGCATGTCGTACAGGGCATTCGGGTCGCCCTTCAGGTAGACGGCTCCGAGGGCGGTATCGAGCTCCAGCGGGATTTTCTTGTCCTTGAGCACCCGGCTCTCGAGCGTGCAGCAGGAGCGGACCACCCGTACGGCGTCGAAGCGCTCGGATCGCGCCAGGGCGCCGCGAGCGCGGTCCTTGACCGCCCGCAGGAAGCTCACGCCCCGGTCGATGTCCTCGACGACCTGGCCGAGCTCGTCCAGCATCTCGAGCCGGCGGCTGGCCCCGATCTCCGTCCAGCCCCCGAGCGTTTCCATGGCGAGCTGGAGCCCGGCGCGGGCGGCCGTCAGCGGGTTGCTGAGCTCGTGGGCGATGATCCCCGGGAGCGTGGTGACGTCGTGGAGCGGATCGAATCCGCCGAGTCCCGACCCGGAGACCCAGGTGATCTCGCGCCGGTCGAGCAAGCCGATGCAGAGCCCGGCGAGCTCGATCGTCAGCCGCTCCTTGCTGCGGCGCTCCCGCCCTTCGGGGGGCGGGTCCGCGGGCTGCGACCGCACCGGGGCGACGAGCCAGGGCCGGCCGGGCTCCTCGATGTGGCACCCTACCCAGCGGCTTCCCTGGACGATGGGGATGTGCCAGCGCCGCAGGGTGGTATCCACGTCGAGCCTGCGCGAGGGATAGCGCGGAGCGGGCTCGCTCGACGCCTGCGTCTCAAGCTCGGCGCGGGCGGACACCTCCCACACCGTCACCGGGCGGCCTCCCAGGGCGGCACTCGCCTGCCGCAGGATCTCCTGCCTGCCTTGGGCAAACGTCTCAAGTCCGGTCACGGGCTCCCCGTAGACACACTCGCACCAGCCGGCACTCCGACAGGGCGCCGCCGGTCACGCAGTGCATCCATGCCATGGTGGGGCGCGTAGAACATATGCGACATCCGCTCCGTCGCGTCAAGCAACCGGGCGACTTGACAGGTTCGCGGGCGCGAATCAGGCTTGGCCTCCTCCCACTGGAGGCCCCGTGCGATCCAGCCGTCGTGCCGTCGTGACGTTGGTCGTGCTGCTGGTCGCGCCTGGGGCGCTCGGCGCCCAAGGGAGCGGCCGCGTTCGCGGCCGGGTGACCGATGCCGCGAGCGGACAGCCGGTCCCCGATGTTCGCGTGAGTATCGAGGGCACGAGCGTCGGCACGGCGACGCTGGCGAGCGGCGAGTACTCGCTCCCCGCCGTTCCCGCCGGTGCCCGCACCGTGGTCGCCCGCCGCGTCGGCTACGCCCTGGTGCGCGCGTCGGTGAACGTCGCGCCGGGCGACACGGTCGAGGTGAACTTCACGTTGCGCGCCGCGGCCGTGGCGCTCGACGTGGTGGTGGTCACGGGCCTCGCCGCGCCCGCCGAGCGCCGGATGGTCGGCAACACGGTCGAACAGATCGGCGGGGACGCCGTCAACGCAGCCCCCGCTGCGGGCGCGGTCGATCAGGCGCTCCAGGGAAAGGTGGCCGGCGCGCTCATCTCGCAGAATACCGGCCAGCCTGGGGGCGGCGTCAGCGTGCGCCTGCGCGGCACGAGCACGATCCTCGGGAACGCCGAGCCGCTGTGGGTGGTGGACGGCGTGATCGTCGACAACAGCTCAGAGGCGCTCGTGAGCCTGGGCGCCAACGCCGGCCGCGGCAATGCCGCCCTCTCGAATCGGCTCTCGGACATCGCTCCCGGGGACATCGATCGGGTGGAGGTCCTCAAGGGGGGCGCGGCGGCCGCGTTGTACGGGTCGCGCGCCAACAGCGGCGTGATCCAGATCTTCACCAAACGCGGCCGTCAAGGGGCCGCCCGGGTCGCCGTGCACACCGATCTCGGGTTCTCGGAGACGCCGCAGCGGTTTGAGTTCAACCTGGCGCCCCAGGCCGGCTACGCCGACGTGTTGAACGGCGGCGCAACCGCGATCGGCGCCCCAGTCCAGCGCTACGACATCCAGGACTCGGTGTGGCGCACCGGCGCGTCCACGACCACGAGGGTCTCGGTGTCGGGAGGCAGCGGCGGCTCCAGTTACTACGCGTCGGGCGGCTACGGCTATCTGCAGGGAATCGACCGCTCCACGGACCGCAGGCACACGAGCGTCCTCGGGCGCCTGAGCCAGCAGGTCAGCCCCAAGCTGGACGTCGACGTAACCGGGAACGTGATCCAGTCGCACTCGAACCTGATCCCCGAAGGCGAGCAGACCCAGGGCGTGATCACGAGCCTCGTGTTCACGCCCACTTCGGTGAAACCGTTCTACGATCCCGCGATCGGACGTTATCCCTATAACCCGAATCTCGGCGCGAATCCTCTGGATGTGCTGCACAACTGGAAGGCGCAAGAGGACGTGACGCGCTTCCTGGGCAGCGTGCAGGCGGCCTACCGGCCCACACCCTCCCTCACCGTGCGCTATCTCCTGGGGCTCGACGATTACCGCCAGGAGGACGGATACCTGCAGCCGCCGGCATCCACCGGGCCCACGTTTACCGGGCTCGTGCAGAACCCGATCCGCACGTCGCGACGGCTGAACAGCGAGGGTACGCTGAGCCATTCGGCTACGCCGTCGCCATCGCTCGGCCTCACGTCCACGCTCGGCTTCCGCTACACCAGGGACCGCACCGAAGTCCTCAACGCCTCGGCGGCAGACCTGCCGCCGGAGCAGACATTGGTGGGGGGCGCGACGCAATTCGCGTCGCAAAGCCTGACGGAGCTGCGCACTGAGGGCAGCTTCTTGGAGGAGCGCCTCGCGATTCGAGACCGCCTCTTCCTCACGGGTGGCCTGAACCTCGAGGGCGCATCGGCCTTCGGGCCGGATGAGCGCTGGCAGCTCTACCCTCGCGTCAGCGGCTCGTGGCTCGTGAACCAGGAACCGTTCGGGCGCGAGGGCTGGCTCGGCACCCATGTGAGCTCCTTGCGGCTGCGGGCGGCGTACGGAGAGACCGGCGGGCAGCCTCCGAGCGCATACAGCCAGTTCGAGAATTACGTCAACGTGGCGTACGGGGGGAAGCCGGGGCTCGTCGCGAGCAATACGACCGGAAATCCAAGCTTGAAGCCCGAGCGCCAGCACGAGATCGAGGGAGGACTGGACGCCGGCTTGTGGCGGGACCGCGCGCTGCTCGAGTTCACCTATTACCATCAGCGCACGACGGACCTGGTCTTGCCGGTCCCGCTCGCGCCAAGCACCGGCGCCGCGCGGCAACTCCAAAACGTGGGCGTCCTGACAAACAAGGGGTGGGAGGCCGCCCTGACCACGGTCAACATCGATGCACCGCGGCTGTCCTGGCGGACCCGCTTGTCGCTGGCGGCCAACCGCAACCGCGTGACGAAGCTCGTCACGGGCGCCGACACGCTCGTCTTCGACTACCTCAACGCCGTCATCCAGGGCCAGCCGATCGGCGTCTTCTTCGGGGGCTACTACCTGCGTAACACGGACGGGAGCATCGCGTACGGTCCGTTCGTCGTGAACCAGTTCGGGAAGATCGATACGCTCCTGCTGCCCCTCATCGCGAAGGACACGATCGGCCCCGGGAACATCGTCAACCGGCGCAAGATCATCGGGGACCCGAATCCGGCGCTGGTCGCGTCGCTGTCGAACACGCTGCGACTGGGCCGGCGCTTGGAGGTCAGCTTTCTCCTGGACGGCCGCTTCGGGAACGACGTGGCCAACTTCACGCGCCGCATCACCGAGTTGTTCGGAGTGGACAAAGTGGTGGAGCGGGAGATCAGCGGCGACACGATTCCGCGAACCTTCAGCCGTAATCCCGCGAGCCGGAGCCTGATCTACGAGGAGTACATCGAGGACGGCAGCTTCGTGAAGCTGCGGGAGGTCGCCGTGAGCCTCCACTTCGACCAGCCGTGGGTACGGCGTTTCGGGGCGGAGGCGATGGACGTCCGTCTGGCGGCGCGGAACCTCCACACCTGGAGCAGCTACCGTGGGCTCGATCCCGAGGTGAACCTGTTCTCGGCCAGCACCGTGTCACGCGGCGTGGACTTCGCCAACACCCCGATCCCGCGCAGCTTCACTGTCAGCGTCGATCTCAGCTTCTGAGGGGCAGATGATCCGCGTTCAACCGTCTCCGCTCAGCGTAGCCGCAGCCGCAGTCCTCGTGGGGGCGGCGTGCGACTTGAATTTGTCGAACCCGAACTCCCCGACCGAGACCTCGGTCCTGAACTCGGTGGACGGCGTGCTGTCGCTGGCGACCGGCATGCAGGGCCAGTACGCCGGGTCGGTGGCCGATTTCCTGGTGACCAACTCTCTCGTGACCGACGAGTGGGGCACGACGAACAAGTCGCTGATCGCCTACCAGTCGCTTCTCACGGGGCAGAGCTTCGACGCATCCTATGCCGTCGTCGCCGCGCCGTGGGCGGACGCGTTCCGGACCATCAAGTCCGCCGACAACGTGATCGTCCACGCGCCGCAGGTGGCGCTGAGCCCCGGCGTCCGAGCGGGGCTCGTGTCGCTCGCGGAGCTCTTCAAGGCCATGTCGCTCGGCACGATCGTTCTGCAATACCAGGAGGTCCCGATCGACGCGAGCCGGTCCGGCGCCGTGCCGCAGGGGCGGGACGTAGTGCTCGACACGGTTCTCGCATTGCTGGAGCAGGCGCGCGGGGATTGGGCCAGTGTGACCGCCGCCGACTCGGGGACCTTGAAAGCCCGAGTGCTCGGCACCGGGTTCGACGTACGCAACACGATCGACGCCATGCGGGCCCGGTATTATCTCGTGGCAGGCCGGTATGCGCAGGCGCTCGACGCCGCGAACTCCGTCAACCCCGACGTTCTGTCGGTCCTCGTCTACCCGTCGCCCGGGCGCAACCCGGTCTACGACCTGTCATTCCTCACCGGGTACGTACGCGCCCTGAAGAGCGTCAAGGATCAAGCCCAGTCGGGAGACCGCCGCGTCAGCTATTGGATAGACACGACGGCCGCGCCGGTCACCGGCAACCCCGACTCGCTCCTGCTCCCGCTCAAGAAGTACAGCGGGGCGAACGACCCGTACCCCGTCTACCTTCCCGACGAAATGAAACTCATCAAGGCGGAGGCCTTCACCCAGCTCGGGCAGCTCGACTCCGCCGCGTTCTACGTCAACGCGGTGCGCACCCAGACGACCTCCGCCCTCGATGAGCCGGTGGCCGGTCTCCCGGCGCTCGATCCGGCGACCCAGCTCAATACGCCCGCCCAGCTGCTCGCCGCGATCGCTTACGAGCGGCGGTACGAGCTGTTCGAGCAGGGGTTGCGCTGGGAGGACACACGGCGACTCGGCACGGCGATAACGACGACGCCGACGCTCAGCTTCCTTCCCATTCCCACCCAGGAGTGCGATGCGAACCCTGCCGCGGGGTGCTGAGCACCGCCTAGCCGCCCAGCCGCGTCACGCCCGGATACCCGTCGAAGCCGGCGTCGAACGTCATGCGCCGCGCCGACCACCTACATCGGGATGTTCGAATCGACGAAGATCACGAGGCGGCGGGACCGCCGATCTAGTCCCGCTCGATCTCCGCCAGCATCTGTTCGATGTCGCCCGTCGGGAAGCCATACCGACTCCCCGCGAGCACGGCTGCGAGCTTGCGGTCGGGATCCTTCTGGGGCTCGCGGCGTCGGAGATCACGCAGCGCCTGGCGGACCCATGCCGATACGGTCATGCCGTGGCGCTGGGCAATCCGTTTCAGCTCCCGATACTCGGCCTCGTCGAGCAAGACCTGTAAGCGTTTACTCATTCGATGAGTATAAGAGACTCATCGGTATGAGTTAATGAGGCCGACCTCTGCCGTCCCCCTCCGCCCGCAGCACGTCCCAGATGCGCTCGTCCTCGGGCCCCAGCACCCAGGCGGAGAAGCCGCGGAGCTGCTTCTCGCGGGCGAGGGCGAGCTTCGCCCGGAAGCTCTTCGCGTCCTCGAGGAACAGCCACTCGAAGGTCCCGCCGTTCTCGAAGTAGCCCCAGGTCACCCCCTGGACGGAGTCCCACTGGAGGGCGCCGCGATTGCGTTCGGCGAGCCCCACGCCCCAGGCCCAGCTCACTGTTTCCGACCAGGACCGCGCCCGCTCCGGAATGGTGTTGTCGTAGCGCGTGAACCAGTGCTCACCCCACAGCGGGATGCCGAGCGAGAGCTTCTCGGGCGGCACGAACTTGAGGAAGTAGTCCACCACCTCGCGCATCCACGGGAGCCCCGCCTGCGGCCCGGGGGGCGTGCGCCGCGTGTGCTGCGCGTACGTCATGACTGAGACGAGGTCGCTCGCTTTGGCGAGCGCCGCGAGATCGTACCCCTCGCGCCAGCTCTCGTAGAGGAAACGGTGGTAGCCGAGCGGCCCGGCGAAGTCCTCCGGCCGGTGGACGACCGCGATCGAGATCTTGCATCCCGCCGCGGCCAGAGCCTTGGCCGCTGTGGAGTACCAGGCCGTGAGGCGGTCGCGATCTTCCAGGTTCACGTTTTCGATGTCGAACTGAACGCCCCAGAACCCGTTGTCGCGGCACAGCCCGACCAGGGCTCGCGTGGCGCGGGCGCGGGCGGCGGTGTCGGCGAGCAGGCGGCGCAGCGACGGCTGGTGGAAGCCTTCGTTCACGACGAGCGGCATCACCTTCACCCCGTGACGGCGCGCCAGGTCCAGGACCCGCCGATCGACGCTCCCCCACACGATGCCGAGGCTATCCACGGTGTAGACCTGGGGCGCGAGGACGGCGATCTGGTCGATGTGCTTCACGAGACTGTTGTAGCTGTTCTCGGCGTCCACGTAGTAGAACAGCCGCTCAAGCGCCCGTTGCGCTGGGACGCGCTTCGCCGGGAGGGCGAGCGCCGCGCAGCCGGCGAGGACACGCAAGAGCATGCGGCCGCCCACCCCTTTCCCCGCTCTCAGGACGTGACTTGCCCGGCATCTCGCCCGGCGTATTCTTCTGGATGATATGTTGCCCGATAGAGGAGAAGAGCGCCAGGTGACCACATCCCACACCGAGAAGGCGCGCGAGACGCCGCGCGCGCCGGGGAGCCCGCTCGACGGGCCGCGGGACCGCGAGCGTATCCGCACGGTGGTGCTTCGCGACCACGACGACGTGGCGCTGCTCGTGGCCGACCGCATCGTCCAGGTGATCGCCCGGGAGACGGCCGCCAAGGGCCGCTCGGTCCTCGGGCTCGCCACGGGCAGCACGCCCCTCGGGATCTACCGCGAGCTGATCCGCCGCCATCAGGCGGGCGAGGTCGATTTCTCGCACGTGGTGACGTTCAACCTCGACGAGTACTATCCCATGGCGCCCGACAGCCCGAACAGCTACCGGCGCTACATGTGGGAGAACCTGTTCGCCCACGTGAACATCCACCCCGAGAACGTGCACATCCCGGACGGCGGGACGCCGCGCGAGCGGCTCGAGGAGCACTGCGCCGCGTACGAGCGGGCGATCGACGAAGCCGGCGGCATCGATTTCCAAATCCTCGGCATCGGCAAGAGCGGCCACATCGGTTTCAACGAGCCCGGCTCCCCGCCCGACTCGCGCACGCGGCTCGTGACGCTCGACACCGTGACCCGGAAGGACGCGGCCGCCGACTTCTTCGGCGAGGACAACGTGCCGCGCGAAGCGATCACGATGGGGGTGGCCACCATCCTCAGGGCGAGGGAGATCGCCCTGATCGCGACGGGGGAGCACAAGGCCGCGATCGTGCGGCGCGCCGTCGAGGGCGAGGTCTCCCCGGACGTCGCGGCAACCTTCCTGCAAGGCCATCGCAACGCCGCCGTGTATCTCGACCTCGCGGCGGCGGCGGAGCTGACGCGCGTCAATACGCCGTGGCTGCTGCAGAGCGTCGAGTGGACGCCGGCGATGACCGATCGCGCGGTCGTGTGGCTCGCCGAGCAGACGGGAAAGGCCATTCTCAAGCTCACCGCGCGCGACTACGCCGAGCACCACCTGAGCCCGCTGCTCGCCAAGCACGGCGCCGCCGGACCGATCAACGGGATGGTGTTCAACCGCCTGACGCGCAAGATCCGCGGGCGTGCCAAGCTGCCGTCGCGCCGGCGCGTGCTGGTCTTTTCGCCGCATCCCGACGACGATGTCATCTCGATGGGCGGGATCCTGCGCAAGCTGTGGGAGAACGAGAACGCGACCGTCGTCGCCTACATGACCAGCGGGAACATCGCCGTGTTCGATCACGACGTGATGCGCCACCTCGACTTTGTCGAGCGGGCGGCGGAGACGCTGGGGCTCGACCCCGCGACCGCCCGGCGCGTGCGCGAGACGGTCGAAGCGAACCTCGAGCGCAAGGCGCCCGGCGACGTGGACCTCACGCTGGTCCAAGAGGTCAAGCGGATGATCCGGGAGTCCGAGGCGATCGCGGCGCTCGAGGCGGTGGGCCTGCCGCGCAGCGCCGCGCGATTCCTGAACCTGCCGTTCTACCGGACGGGCGAGGTGCGCAAGCGGCCGATCGGTCCGGAGGACGTGGCGATCGTGCGGGCGCTGCTCGACGAGGTGCGTCCCGACCTGGTGTTCGTCGCGGGCGACCTGTCGGACCCGCACGGCACGCACCGGATGTGCAAGGCGGCGATCGAGCGCGCGCTCGCGGAGGGCGAGCCGCCTCGGCCCGAAGTGTGGCTGTACCGGGGCGCGTGGCAGGAATGGTCCATCAGCGACGCGGACGTCCTCGTGCCGCTGTCGCAGGACGAGCTCCGCGCGAAGGTCCTCGCCATCTTCAAGCACCAGTCGCAGAAGGACACGGCCCCGTTCCCGGGCGCCCACGACGACCGCGAATTCTGGCAGCGGGTCGAGGCGCGCAACCTCGACACGGCGGCGCGGGCGGACCGCCTCGGGTTGTCCGAATACTTCGCGATGGAGGCATACGTGGTGCAGCGCGATGGGCCCGCGGGACGCTGAGAGCCGCGCCGCATCGCGCCGCCTCCTCGCCACGAGCGAGCGGGAGCTCCAGCGCATCGTGCTCGACATGCACGACGGCCCCGTGCAGGACATCTTCGCCGCCCTGTCGCAGCTGCAGGTCGTGGAGCGCGCGGTCGCGGGCGACGCCGCGTCGCAGCAGCGCGTCCAGCAGGCGATCGGACTGCTGGAGCGCGCCCTCGGCGAGATCCGCAACTTCATCGGCGCCTTCCGCCCCCCCGGCTTCGAGCGGCGCGCGCTCGGCGAGATCGTCGAAGGGCTCGCGGTCCAGCATGAAACTCTGACCGACCAGGTCGTGGAGCTGGAGCTGCCCCCCGACCTGGGCGACTGCGGGCTCCCGACGAAGATCGCGATCTACCGTATCCTCCAGGAGGCCCTGGCCAACGGCCACCGTCACTCGGGTGCGTCGCGGCAGCGCCTGCGGGTGGCGCGGCGCGAGAACGCCATCGAGCTCACGGTGACCGACGACGGGCGGGGGTTCGACCCGGCGCGCGTGCTGGCGCGCGAAGAGGACGTCGGCGTGGAAGGCGGGCACTTCGGGTTGCGGGGCATTCAGGATCGGGTGGAGATGCTGGGCGGCACCCTCACCATCGACAGCGCGCCCGGACGGGGGGCGGCCCTCAGCGTCCTCCTACCGGCGGAGTGATCACCGGGTCATGATCCGCGTGCTCTTGGCCGACGACCACGCCATCGTGCTCGAAGGCCTGCGCGCGCTACTCGAGGGCGAACCGGACATCAAGGTGGTGGCCTGGACGACCGACGGCCCCGACGTCTCCAGCCTCGTCGAGCAATACAAGCCCGACGTCGTGGTGCTGGACCTCGAGCTCACGAGCATCAAGGGTACCGCCGTGATCGAGGCGCTGCACGAGCGCCCGGCGCCCCCCAAGGTGTTAGTGCTGACCGCCTACAACGATGGCGAGTCGCTTCGCTCGGCGCTGGACGCGGGCGCGGACGGGCTGGCGCTCAAAACCGAGTCCCCGCAGCAGACGCTCACGGCGATCCGCCAGGTGCACGCGGGACGGCTCGTCTTCCCTCAGGCGGCGCGACGCTGGATCGAGGGCCGGGGGGGCGCGGCCGGCGCGCCCGGCGATCTCACGCCGCGAGAGCGCGAGGTGTGGGCTCTGGTCGCGGGCGGCCTCACCAACCCGCAGATCGCCGAACGCCTCGGCCTGTCGGACAACACGGTCAAGTTCCACGTCCAGCACCTGTTCTCGAAGCTCGGGGTGAAGAACCGCACCGAGGCCGCGCTCAAGTACGCTCACGGCCGGTAGGCCGTGAACACCCGCGTCGCCCACCACCAACGGCTCCCCCGCCGCTCGAGCCGGATCGCTCCCTCGGCGGCGAGCGCCTCGAGCTCCGCGCTCGCCGCGAGCTCGGGGCTCAGGGGATACCACTGCTCTTCGATCTCCTCCACCGCCGCGAACCGCGCGCGGGCCCGCTCGAGTACGGGCGCCTCGCGCGACAGCGTCAGCACGGGGAACACCAGCTTCCCGCCCGGGGCGAGGTAGTCGGGAGCCCGGTCCAGCACCTCCAGAATCCACCGGGTCCCGTCCCGACCCGCCTCGCTCGGCACGGCGTCGGGATACCACCCCGAAGCCCGAGCGAGGGGTTCCGCCACGCCGGACACGTCGTCCACGATCAGATCGAACCGCTCCCCCGCCCAGGGCTGAAACAGGCTGCCGCGGCGACACTCCAGGCTCACGCCGTGCCGCTCCGTGTTGCGCCGGGCCAGCGCGACTGCCGCGGCGCTGAGATCGGAGGCGCACACCCTCACACCCGGCGGCCCCCGCTTCGCCAGCACGATCGCTACGATGCCGCAACCGCAGCCGATGTCGAGCACGGACCGTGGCGGCGGAGCGGCGGCCAGGGCACGCCGAGCCGCCCGCAACAGGAGCACCGTCGTGGACGTGGGATAAAAAACCTCGGGGCTGGTCGCGACAGCGATCACACTCTCGTCCCCCAGCTTCTTGTCGCGGTAGGCAAACTCGGGCGACGCGGTGGCCGTCACGCTGCCCCGCTTGACGCAATCACCTTCCGGGCGCATTCGCCACGTCTCCTCCTCATGGGAGAGATCGCACGCCGCAGGCGCCAAGTCGAGACCCGGAGCCTACTCCTTCGGGCAGCACGCCCCGAATGGATGCGTCGAGGGCCTGGATGGTGTGCAGAACCGGCACGCTTCGGCCCGCGCGAGCGAGGCCGGCAGCGATCTGGAGGAGACAGCCCGGATTCCCCGAGAGAATCACGTCGGCCCCAGTCGCGAGACAATTCTGAACCTTGCGACGCCCGAGCTCCCGAGCCGCCTCGGGCTCGGTGAGGTTGAAGATCCCCGCCGAGCCGCAGCACAGCGCAGAGTCCGGAACCTCCAGAACCTCGAGGTGCGGGATGGACCGCAGCAGGCGGCGGGGCTCCGCGCGGATGTGTTGTGCATGCTGCAAGTGGCAGGCGTCGTGATAGGCCGCCCGCAGGGCCAACGTATGGCGCTCTGCCCGAGGCTCGAGCTCCGCCAGGAGCTCCGAGACGTCCCGGCACTTGCGGGAGAAGCTCGCCGCCCGCTCCGCGTACTGCGGGTCATCGCGCAACAGGCGGGCGTAGGTGATCTGGATGTCGCCGGCGAGGATTGCCGTCATCGCGAGCGCGATGCCTTTGTACGGCACTCCTCGCCGGCGACAT
>DATDFP010000032.1:0-12394 GCA_036522535.1 Gemmatimonadales bacterium | reverse complement strand
CCGCCATGACGGCGATTGCCTGAACCGTTCTCATCGTAAGCTCCTTTAAGTGTTTTCGACGAAGGCCCGCAGTCGATAGGCCGCCGCGTCCGCGGTCCTTCACCACGGCGGCGCTACGCCGCGACATAGCGCGCCAGATTCTCGGCCTGTTGGCCCCAACCCTGATCGTTCATGCGGTACGCCTCGGCCCGGCGGCTCAGGGGAATGCGGTCAAATCCCGACTCGACGATCGTGACGACGGTGCCGCCCTCCTGCTCCTCCAGCTTGAACTCGACGAGCGTCGTGGGCTCATTCGAGAAGTCGACCTTCGGGTCGATCGCATAGGGGTGCCAGCGATAGGAGAAGTAGTGCTCGGGCTCGATGCGCTCGACGAGCATGTCCAGGGTCAGGTGCTCGTAGCCCGGGTACAAGACCCTGCCGCGAATCGTCCGGCCGGCCGCGAACTCGCCGTCGAGCTTCATGCGGAACCACTCGCCGAATTGCTCGGCGATCGCGATGGCGCGCCACACCCGCGAGCGCGGGGCGCGCAGGACGATGCGTTTTTCGATGCGATCGGTGCTGGTCGTGCTCTGAGGCTTCTGGGCTTTGACCGCCATGGCGAGTGCGCTCCTCTGTGAGATCGGTTCGGCCGGTTGATATGCAACTGTTGTGTTGCATATATGATAAGCCCGCCAGCCGACCTATGCAACAGCTATGTTGCACGTCAGGTTCCCGCAAACACGTGGCCCCCTGAAACGTCGTCAGGGGGCTAAGACCAAGTCTCGGACGCGCCTTATGGTGCCGCTACCCTGGCTTCCTGAACGGCCTTTGCGGCGGTCCGGATCACGTCGTCACGAGTTTGGGCTTGGGCGAGGGCATGAGACGTGCCTGCTGACCTCGGGAAGGTGGCGCCGGATCGGGACGATTATTGCGCGCGAGCCGTGACCAATGCGCCGGGGCTCAACCGAAGAAAAAGCCCTACAGCTGAAGTCACAGTACATCGGGGACACCGACCCTGATCGGATCGCTGAGTACGTCCAGAAGCGGGGCGATGCGGTGGACGGCGCCGTTGCAATGGTCGATCGAGAATGGGCCATTCCGGGACCCGAGAGAGAAGCCGAAACCGTCACTCAACCGTCACCTGAGCCTGATGGCGCAGGCGGCCCGTTGGCAAACGGTTGGGAAGCTGATGGTTGGGAAGCTCCTGAGGCAGGACTCGAACCTGCGACCCGTAGCGTGAGCCAACCGGGCGCGCCTACTTCAGACGGTGCAGTTGAGACTACAACAGGACCGGACGTTCCGCCAATCGAGCGGCCGACCAGCGACAAGGCGCCCCCGAAACCGTCACCGCCCAAGCGGCACTCCTGAGCGGGACTAGGCTCGCCATGCGCGTTCACCCCCGCTGCACGCCGCCGATATTCCCGGCAGCGATGTCCTCCAAACGCTTCTTCAGTCGGCCCAAGTAAATGGCTGGAGGCTCCAACAGCGGAATTGCCGGCTGAACACGGGGCTTGACCTGAGCTAGCAGGTCCAGCGCCCCTCGCGCCGATAGGGCCTGCGGTAGGTCGAAGTCTCTAAGACGGTACTCGACCGGGAGGCTGTTCTGCCAATTGCTGTGGTTTTCAATGTAGCGGAGGACTCGCCCCAGAACGCCCCTCGTCTTCTGGTCGGCAACGAAACCAGCGTACTGGTCGATCAAGCGCTCCGGCGTCAGCTCAGTCGAGCGACACATCTGTCCGAATGCGTAGATGTTGAGGGACTCAGCCTCTCGAAAGATCGCATTGGCGACCAGACCGTCCATGCCGAGCCTGAGACCGCAATCGACGAGAGCCCGGATGTAGCGCGTCTCGCAGGAGGATTGCCCACCGGATTCCTGGTTGTTGGGCTTCAGGAAGCCGTCGTCGGCTTCGTCCACGAGGAAATACGGCCAGCCAAGCAGTGGGCCGACTCCTCGCTTGCGCAGCGTCGCAATATCTTGCGCAGCGGGATAGAGCTCAGGCTTCCCCCCCGCTCGCGAGTAACGGCTCAGGGCAAGCGACCGGTAGTAGTTGTGGAGCGGGAAAGACACGCCACGCCTCGGCCCAAGCAGGCCGGGGGCCGCCACGGCAGCGCGCGACAGTTTGACCTCCTGCTCCCAAAAGCGCAGGCTGGATGGCGATGGAAAGCCCTCCCACTGGGCTATGGCCCAGAGATTCAGGATGAACGTTGCTGCAGGCGCCTGCTGCTCTACGATCTCCTGCACCCGTCGGCAGAACGACAGGCAGTCTTCCAAGGTGCTGTGTCCTTCGGGGTCTCCACCCGGATCTCCGGGAAGGAAGACAAAAACGTCGGCATCCCGCAGTTGGGACACGGCGTCCCGCAGACGCGCGAAACGCTCGGTCAGTTTGCTCTTGTCGCGCGGACTGAAAACCCCGGGGAAGTGAGCCCCCAAAGT
Source organism: Gemmatimonadales bacterium (assembly GCA_036522535.1). GTDB lineage: Bacteria > Gemmatimonadota > Gemmatimonadetes > Gemmatimonadales > GWC2-71-9 > AG12. The sequence goes on along the minus strand of DATDFP010000032.1, from coordinate 9,981 downwards.
ACTGTCAGGCCCCGTCCACTGCTCCATACCGGCAAGCAGGACGATCCCCACGCGGAAGCCCTTGTCATGCGCCAACGTGATCGCGCTTGACATGTCTTTGTAGTACTCGGGCAGCAGGTCGGGGCGAGAGCGGAATCCGGCTTCGCAGAATTCCAGGTAGTTGTAGCCACAGGCCTTGAAGAAGTCGTAGACTCGGGGGTCCTTCGGTGGCGGATCGGTCGGAAGGGAGGCGTACAGCCCAACAGTCTCGAAACCGCCTGCGTGCTCTGCCGAGCGACTTGCTTCCCGCTCGAACATCGAGGAATCCTGAAACACAAACGGTCCGACGGACGCTGCAAGGACGGCTCGGAGAAAATCTCTACGATTCATGCTTAGGGGCATACGTTACTCCAGCTCATGCTCACAGCTTGTTCGAGAATTCTATGTTCTCAAACCCGGCCGGTTCGACTACCAACGCCTTTCAGGCTGCGGGCCCCGCATGGTCGTGATGATGATCACCCCGCCGGCGCCGCGGAAGCCGTAGGCACTCGTCGACGCGGCATCCTTCAGGACATCGATCCGTGCGATGTCTCGCACGGCGAGGCCGGCGAGTGTGGCACTGAAAGATCCGCTGGGGACCGGAACATCATCGATCACGAGCACCGGTTCGTCGTCCGTCGGGTTGCGCCCGCTGCCGCGTGCGCCACGGAACCGCAGGCTATAGGTCCCGTCGGGCAACCGAATGACTTCGAGGCCAGGAACGTGACGTTCCAGCACATCGACGAGCCGGACGCGCGCATCGGCTTCGGTCGGCGAAATCGAGGTAACCGCACCGGTGACGAGCTGCTTTGGCTGGGTACCATAGCCGACGGAGACCTCGTCTTCCGGCGCGGGAGCCGGCGTTCGCAGCGATCCCGTTGGCGCGCAGCCGGCGAGGAGCATCACGGCGAGCCAGCCGCGGACTGCGAGCAGCAGCGGGCCGCAGCCAGCACTGAACAGCAATCGCAAGAGTCCTCCCATGTTCGGGTGGGAGTGATTGGACTCCTACGTTGGGCTTGGACCGCGGCCAGGTGGTTGCGATTGCATCCGCGGGACGTGGGAATCGGGTGGGCGTTATGTCAGCGAATCGTTAAGGGGTATCCATGCCCGTCTGTTCGTGGTCGTACGTTAGAACGCACGCCACCTTCACTGGCGTCACCGTGTAGGACCCCACTGAACCGGCTGCGTGCTCGCCGCTGCGCGATGCGCCATGAGTGACGCCGTTCCTCCCGCTGCGTCCCTTCAGGACAGGTGGCCGCAGGCGACGCGCCCCGGTCTCAGCCGAAGCCTTTAAGCCTGGAACCGGTAGCCGATGGTGCGAACGGTGAGTATGTGCTTGGGGTCGGACGAGCCGTTTTCCAGCTTCCGGCGCAGCTCCGCCACGTGCGTGTCCACGGTGCGCGAGAGGACCGCCGCGCTGTAGCCCCACACCTGCTTCATCAATTCGACCCGCGACGCGACGGCGCCTTTGCGGCGGATCAGTGCCACGAGTAGGTCGTACTCCTTGGGCGTGAGCGCTACCTCGCGACCCGGCCTGGTAACCGAACGCGTGGCGGTATCCACGACCACGTCCCCGAAGCGGAACACTTCGTGCAACTCGGCGGGGTCGGGCGGCTGCGCGCGGCGGAGCAAGGCTTCCACCCGCGCTAGCAACTCGAGCACGCCGAACGGCTTTGTGACATAGTCGTCGGCGCCGAGCTTAAGAGCCCGGACCTTGTCCGACTCCTCGCCCCGCGCCGTGAGGATGAGCACAGGGAAGCGGGCGCCGGCGTCTCGCAGCGTCTTCAGCACCCGATAGCCGTCGGCGCCGGGGAGCATGAGGTCGAGGATCATCAAGTCCGGCGGCCGGCGTTGCGCTTCGGCCAGACCCTGCGGGCCGTCCTCGGCGACGTTCACCTGGTAGCCTTCGATCTCCAGGTTGTTGCGGAGCCCGTAGGCGAGGTCCGTATTGTCCTCCACGATCAGGATCCGGGGCATGGGCGGACTCACGCGGGCCCGGTCGCTGGTGCCGTCGGCAATCGCACCTCGAAGCGGGCGCCCCCGGCGGCGCCGTCCCTCACGGACACCGAGCCGCCGTGCGCTGTGACCAACTCCTTCACCACGGCCAGGCCGATCCCGCTCCCGCCCACCGCCGATTCACGCTCGCGCGGCAACCGCCAGTACGGCTGCCACACCTTCTCGCGCGCACCAGCCGGTATCCCGGGTCCCTGGTCTTCCACGGTGATCACGGCCGAGCCGTTCTCGACACCCAGGTTGACGCACACCGACTGTCCGGCGGGACCGTACTTCACGGCGTTGTCGAGCAGGTTGAGCACGATCTGCCGCACCGCCGCTCCGTCCACGCTGGCGGTGATGCCCCCGGGCGACGAGAGACGCACGCTGACGTGGCGCGCCTCGGCCAAGGGCTGGAAGCCATCCACCACGTCCTGGAGCAGCGCGTTCAGGGGCGTGGGCTCGGGCGCCAGCCGGAGCGTGCCGCGTTCCGCGCGGGAGAACTGGAGCACATTGTCCACCAGGTGACTCAGCCGCTCCGATTCGCGGACGATGATGTCCAACGCGCGCCGCGCTTCGTCGGGCGAGCGCACGCGCTCCAGGGCCAGGGTCTCGGTAAACATCCGAATCTGGGCCAGCGGGGTGCGCAGCTCGTGCGACACGCCGGAGACAAAGTCCGAGCGCAGCCGCGCCAGCTCCTGTTCCTTCTGCAGTTGCCGAAGCGTCACGGCCACCAGGCCGGCGGTGAGCCCCAGCAGGCCCAGCAGCAACGGCACGCGCGAGCGCGGGAGGCCACCGATGACCAGGCGCTGAGCGACAGCGGGGTTGAGCGTGACGTTTACCGAGAGCCGTCCCAGCTGCACGCCTAAGGTGTCGCTGGCCGTGACCGTCTCCGGATAGGGGTTGCCGCCCGAGTAGAGCACGTCCCCCGAGTGCAGGGTCACCGCGAGGTGGAGCACCGACGCGTTGCTGGTCTCGCGCGTGAGCGCGCTGGGCAGCAGCTCGTGGTTCTGGTAGGGCGAGGCAAGAGCTTCAGTCAGGAGCGCGGTGTCGAGCACCGCTCCCGCAGCGACGCTGGGTTCACCTTTGGCGTCGCGCCGCAGAATGTAGGCGATGGCGCGGCGCGTGGCACTTGCCGTGCCCAGGATTAACGCAAAGTCCCACCGCGCACCGTAGAGCGTGCGCGCGTGCGGCCGTACCGTGTCGCTGACCCACCGCTGAGTCGGCTGATCGGGCTTGTTTCCCCGCCAGATCGCGTGCCCATTTCTGAGGTCGACGGCGAAATAGGCGTGGACCAGCTTCACCGCAGGACAGTCGCACTCGGTCAGCGCGCGGATGCTCTTATCCAGCTGCTCCGCCGTGGGGAGAGCCTCGAGCTTCTCGGGCGTATGCTGCGCCAGCGGTTTGATCGCGTCGAACAGATCCCACGCGACCCCTTCTCGGGCGAGCCGCGTGTACACCCAGGCCGCGAACGTCGCATGATCTCGCACCGCCCGCTCGGCGGTACGGCGGTGGGAAGCGGCCGCGTCCACGGCCTGGTACGTGAGCACGGCCGTCAGCCCGAGCGTCGCGAGCAGCAACGCCATCACGGCCGTCACGCGGGGACGCCGATCGCGCGGAGAAGGCAGGGGAACCACTGGGACTCCTGCCGCGATTCTAAGCCCCTTGCCCGCCGGCGGGAGGGGAGGGATTGTCAGAAAGCTGTCAACGCCCAAGACGTCCTTGCGGGTCTAGTCGGGCGGACCTGATTTCCCACGAGTACGTCACGCAACAGGCACGGGAGAAGACGGCACCTGCGGAGCTCCCGAGGCAGGACTCGAACCTGCGACCCGCCGGTTAACAGCCGGCTGCTCTACCAGCTGAGCTACTCGGGAATGACCGCCCGTCCGACTACGGGGCCGAAGCGTCGGGAGCCGGCACGGGCTGACCGCCCGCCGACGCCCTCGGCGCCAGAGCTAAGGTAATCTAGTGGAAACCGACTGGCAGGGGGGCCGGGACTGCGGTGCGGCGACACGAACGCAGACGGCCTGGGATCGGACCACCGTCGAGGGTAGGGCGTGCGGTCCCTCCCTCTAGACCTCCAATGATCGCGTCCCAGGCCCCCTGTGTGATATGAACGTCGCGCAGGCGCGTGTGCACAATGTGCAACTACAATCATGCACCCTCGACGACGTCTCGTCCAGGGTCGCCCGCGCCCGAGGGCAGGCCTCACCGGAGGGGTGCGGGGCGGGTCCGGTTCTGGGCGCCGGGGGCGGATGCGCCGATCATGCCCAAAAGGATCAACGCGCCCCCAGCCCATTGGGTCCCGGCCAGGCGCTCCCCCATGACCAGCCACGACGTGAGCGCGGCGAACAGCGGCTCGAAGCAGAAGATCAGCGCCGCACGCGCCGAGGACATGTACCGCTGAGCGCGCATCTGCCAGAGCAGCGCGACCGCGGTCGGGAACACGGCGCAGTAGGCGAGCAGCGTGACGAAAGCCGGCCCCCAGCGGAGCCGGGGGCTCTCGAGCAGCAGAGTCGCGACACCCACGGCCAGGGCGGTGCCCGCCGTCTGCAGCCAGACGAGTCGCCTCGCGTCGTAACGGACGGCGAGCTCGCGCACGGCCACGATCTGCGCGCCGAACACGACGGCGGTCACGAGGGTCCAGAGGTCGCCGCGGTTGAGGCCGCCTGCGTCCGGCGCCGTCAGCAGGTAGGTCCCGCCGCCGGCGAGACAGAGCGCGCCGACCGTGAGCCAGCGGGTGCGCTGGCCGAGTGCGACGAACCCGATCGGAGGCGCGAGCACCGAGGAGATGGCCACGATGAATGCCGATCGTGCCGGGGTCGTGTGTACGAGGCCGACGTTCTGGGTGGCGAATCCTACCGCGAGGAGTCCGGTGAGGAGCAGCGCGCCGCCGAGTTCGCCGCGCGTAGGCCGCGGCGAGACCGCCGTGCCGGGCGCGAGCACGAGGGCGGAGAGCGCGAAGCGCAGGCTCACGAAGGCGAGCGGAGTGGCATAGCTGAGCGCTGCCTTCACGGCCACGAAGCTCACCCCCCAGATCGCGGTGGCGCCGAGCAGCAGCGCGTCCGCCCCGCGGCGGTTCACGCGAGGTCGGCCAGATAGCGACCGGTGGGAGAGCCCGGATGCCGCGCGATTTCTTCCGGCGTGCCGCAGGCGACCACCAGGCCCCCGGCGTCGCCCGCGCCGGGGCCCAGGTCGATGATCCAGTCGGCGCGCTTGATGACGTCGAGGTGATGCTCGATCACCAGAACCGTGTGCCCGGCATCCACCAGACGGTCCAGCACGCGGCACAGCGTGCGCACGTCGTCGAGGTGAAGCCCCGTGGTGGGCTCGTCCAGGATGTACAGCTTGCGCGTGCCCCGCCTCCCGCGCCCGCGGCGCGCGCCCCGCGCTCCCGGTTTCCCGGCGCCGGCGAGCGCGAGCTCCCGCGCAATCTTGAGGCGCTGCGCCTCACCGCCCGAGAGCGTCGTGGCGGGCTGCCCGAGCCGCAGATATCCGAGCCCTACCTGCTGCAGGTGCCACAGCGCGCGCGCGAGGCGTGGCCGGCGGTGCAGGCGCCGCAGCGCCTCGTCCACCGTCCATTCGAGCACTTGATCGATCGAGCACCCCTGGAGCTTGACCTCGAGCACCTCTTTCTTGAAGCGCTTGCCCTGGCACACCTCGCACGGCACCAGCACGTTGGCGAGGAAGACCATTTCGACGAGCACGTGGCCCGCGCCCTGGCACGCTTCGCAGCGGCCGCCGGCTACGTTGAATGAGAACGTGCTCGGCGCGTAGCCGCGCGCCCGGGCGAGCGGCTCGGCGACGAATAGCGCCCGGAGCTCGTCAAAGGCCTTCATGTAGGTGACCGGATTGGAGCGCGGTGTGCGGCCGATGGGGGCCTGATCGACCAGCACGACCTCGCCGATCGCCTCCCACCCCTCGAGGCCCCGCACCTCGCCCACCGGCTCGCCCAGGTGCTGCTTGGCGCTGTGCGAGCCGGTGAGTCGCGCCTCGAGCTGCCGGTACAGCACGTCGTGCACGAGGGTCGATTTCCCGGAGCCCGAGACGCCGGTCACTACGGTGAGCGTGCCAAGGGGGATGCGAACGTCCACCCCCTTGAGGTTGTGGAGGCGCGCGCCAAGCACGGTGAGCCGGGGGTTCGCGGGCCGCCGCGCCGAGGGCACGCCGATGCGCTTTTCCCCCGCGAGGTATTGGCCCGTGAGCGTGCCGGCGTCCCGCACGCCTCCCGCCGGGCCTTGGTAAACGACGCGCCCGCCTGCCTCGCCGCTCCCCGGGCCGAGCTCGACCATCCAGTCCGCGGCGCGCATCGCGGCGGGGTCGTGCTCCACCACGACGACCGTGTTGCCGGCGCCGGCCAGCCGGCGGAGCAGGCCGAGTAGCCGGTCGGTATCCGCCGGGTGCAGGCCGATCGTCGGCTCGTCGAGCACGTACAGGGTGTCCACAAGGTGCGAGCCGAGCGCGTTTGAGAGTGCGATCCGCTGGGCCTCGCCGCCCGACAGGGTCCGGGTGAGGCGGTCGAGGGTGAGATACCCGAGTCCCACGTCGTTCACGAACGAGAGCCGCGCAGAGAGCTCGGCCAGGATATGCACGGCGACGGCCCGCTGGAATGGTGGGAGGTCGAGGGCGGCGACCCAGTCACGTAACTCGGCCGCGGTCAGCGCGGCGGCGTCCGCGATCGTCTTGCCCCCGAGCTTGACCGCCAGCGCTTCCGGTTTGAGGCGCGCGCCGCCGCAGGCGGGGCAGGTCTTCGCCAGCTGGTACTGCCGCAGGAAGACCCGGATGTATTGCTTGTAGCGCTTGGCCTCGAGGCGCTGCAGGAACGGGAACATACCGAGGAAACGGCCGCTCGCTCCGTGCAGCAGGAAGTGGCGGTGGGACCCGGGGAGATCCCGCCAGGGAGCGACCCAGGGAATGGCCTTGGCGCGGGCGACTTCACGCAGGATCCGGCGCCGTCCCTCGTAGCGCGGTTTGGTCCACGGGTCGAGCGCCCCCTGCGCCAGGCTGCGCCGGGGATCCGGGACGATCAACGACTCGTCGTACTCGAGCACGGCCCCGAACCCATTGCAGCCGGGACAGGCGCCGCGGGGGTTGTTGAAGGAGAAGAGAATCGGGGAGAGCGTCGGCGCGGGCGCGCCACAATTGGAGCACGTGGGGTGCTCGCAGAAGCGCCGCCGGTCGCCGTTCGCGAGCGCCAGAGCGACCCCTTCACCCTCGCTGAACGCCGTGGCCACGGCGTCGGCGAGACGCCCGCGGTTCGCTTCCAGCACGGCGAGCCGGTCCACCACGACGAGCACCTCCGCGGCCTCCCGCATCCGCCGCTCGGCGTCCGGCTCGTCGAGCCGTAACAGCGCGCCGTCCACCTGCGCGCGCACGAACCCGGCGGCCCGGAGCTGCGCCGCGACGTCCACATCGGGCCGATGAGCGCTCGCGGGGAGGGGAAACGTGATGACAAGTGCGGAGTGCGAACTGCGGAGTGCGGAGTTCACGGGACCGGCGCTGGGATCGCCCGCTCCGCATTCCGCATTCCGCACTCCGCATTCCCGAATCAGCTCGTCCACCACCTCCTGCACCGAAGCCGCCTTCACCAGGTGCCCGCATTTCACGCAGTACGGCGTCCCCACCCGCGCCCACAGCAGCCGGAGGAAATCGTAGATCTCGGTCGCCGTGCCGACCGTGGAGCGGCTGCTCGTCGTGGGGTTCCTCTGCTCGATCGCCACCGCCGGCGCGATGCCTTCGATCGCGTCCACGAGCGGTTTGGGCATCCGCTCGAGGAACTGCTTGGCGTAGGTGGAGAGCGACTCGATGTAGCGTCGCTGACCCTCGGCGTAGAGGGTGTCGAAAGCGAGGGAGCTCTTGCCCGAGCCCGACGGACCGGTGACGACCGTGAGCGCGCGCCGCGGCAGCTCGACCGTGATCCCCTTCAGATTGTGCTGCCGTGCGTTGCGGACGATCACGCGGTCGGGCGCAGGGGGCATAACCGTGTAAAATAGCAGGTCTGACGACGGGACACGGGAAACGAGAAACGGGAAACGTGGTGCTCGAGCGAGCCCCGTTTCCCGTTTCCCCTTTCCCGTTTCCCGTCATGAGACCTGGCACCTGGCACCCGACACCCGGCACCCGTAGTTTGGCCGCATCCATGGCGCTCGCCCTCACCCCGCGCCTCCTCCGCCGCGGGCTCGAACTCTTCGCCGTGATTTCGCTTGCCGGCGTCGTCGGGCTGCTGTTCTACGGGAACAACCTCCGCGCGTTCATCGACGTCCTCGTCGGGCTGCACTGGGGATGGCTCCTCCTGGGGCTCGGGCTCGCGTCGATGGACTGGATCGGCGGGGGCACCCGGCTCTGGGTCGTTGCGCGGCACGTGCATCCCGGCGTGCGGCTCGGCGACATGATCCTGGCCGGCGGCATGAGCGCCTGGGCCGCGTACCTCACGCCGTTCCAGACGGGCGCGGGCCCGATGATGATGTGGACCATGAAGCGCGCCGGCGTGCGGCTCCCCGAGGCGGTGACGTCGACCTTCATGACCTTCGTTGCGACGGTCGTTTTCTTCGCTATCGCGGGCCCGCTCGCCATCTATTTCGGCGCCGGGAAGTCCCTGGCCCGGCACCACGTGGTGCTGGGGATCAGCTACTACGGCCTGTTCCGCACGAGCCTGACGATCTTCGGCGTCCTCGGCGTGCTGATGCTCTTCGCGATGATATTCCCCGTCTGGCTGCGCGACGGCGTACACTGGCTCGCCACCCGCCTCGAGGGCAGGAGCCGCCGGATCGCGTCCCGCATCGGGCAACTGCGCGCCGGCATCGACCGGGCGCACGAATGTATGGTGGCGTTCGGCAGCCCGCGGGGGTGGCTGGCCCTCTTCTGGTGCGTGCTCCTGTCGGGGCCGTCGCACGCGAACAAGCTGCTGGCGGGGTATGCGGCGCTCCGGGCGGTCGGGATCCCCGCCAACTTCGTGGACATTCTGCTGCTGCAGACCTTCATCACGTTTCTGCTCTATTTCGCGCCGACCCCGGGGGCCTCGGGGCTCGCCGAGCTCTTGTCGGCGGCGGTGATGTCGATCTACGTGCCCAGGGAGATCACCGCGGGCTATATCATCATCTGGCGGTTCATCAACAGCTACGTCACGGTGATCACGGGCTCGCTCCTGTTCTGGTACTGGCTCCGGCGGGGTCTGGTCGGGAGGGAAGAGAGGGTGGCGGCGGATGCGGAACCGTGATGGCCGGACGCTCTGTAACCCCCGGTTTGCTTGCGTCTCTTACCGGGCGGTGCGTAACTTGCATCGCCGGCTCTTCCGGTTGAGAGGCCCCTCGACATGTCGGTGTTGGAACTCGGTGGGAAGCAGTTCACGATCCCGGTGGGTGAGGTGGCGCTCGGCAGCGATGCAAACTGCGCGATCCCCCTCAGCGGGGCGGGTGTGCTGCCGCGACACGCCGTGCTCGAGGGCCAGCCGGACGGACAGGTCGTCATTCGGAAGGGCACGCCTGAGGCCGAGGTGTTCGTCAACGGCGTACGGCTGGGGGTTGAGCCGACGCCGCTGTTGCACGGCGACAAGCTGGAAGTGGGTGGCTACGAGCTCACTTTCGTGGACGAACGCCGCGCCGGGACGACGCAGTTCGTCGAGAAGGTGGAGCTGCCCGAGGCGGCAGCTTCCGGGGGCAGGGGTGCGCCGGAGCGGGCGGCGACCCGCAATACCGGCGGGCGGGTCGTGAGCCTCAACGACGGGCGCGAGTACGTGATGGGCGGCGCCGCGCTCGTGTTCGGGCGGGAGGCGGGGTGCGACGTGGTGGTGCCGGAGACCGACGTCTCGCGGCGCCACGCCGAGATCGTGCAGACGGGGCAGGGCTACCTGCTCGTGGACTCGAGCACCAACGGGACGTTCGTGAACGAGGAGCGCGTGCGCGGACAGCGGATGCTCCGGCGGGCCGACGTCATCCGGATCGGCGGGCAGGGCTTCCGCTTCTATGCGGACGT
>DATDFP010000031.1:0-5517 GCA_036522535.1 Gemmatimonadales bacterium | reverse complement strand
CCGGGCGTTGAAGGTCGAGAAGCTGCTCAGACGGCGCGAGGAGAAGTACCTTTCGATGGGCGCGTTGAACGAGAAGTGAGTTGACTCCGATCGTCGAAGTCCGGTTCAAAGGGAACCGCAAGGAATACTTCACCTGGTCGTCGGCCGAACCGCTCGCGCTCCACGATCCCGTGATCGTGGAGGTCGAGCGAGGGGAGGATTTCGGCCGCGTGTCGGCGCTGGGCGCGGTCGCGGCGCAGAAGTGCGCCGGCTGCCAGGGGTGCAGCCTCGCCGACTCTGCGACCCCTGCCGCCCCTGCCGCCCCCGTGAGCTCCGAACGTCGCATCCTCCGTCGCGGCACCGCCGACGACATCCGCCTCGCCGACCAGCTGCACGGCGAGGAGGAGGAGGTACGCCGCAAGGTGATGGAGCGGGTCCAGAGACAAGGGCTCCCGATGAAGGTCTCCGACGCCGAATGGCAGTGGGACCGCAAGAAGCTGACGGTCTACTTCACGGCCGAGCAGCGCGTGGACTTCCGTGCGCTGGTGCGCGACCTCGCGAGCCTGTTTCACAGCCGGATCGAGCTGCGCCAGATCGGCGCCCGCGACGAGGCGAAGCGGCTCGACGGCGTGGGCCGGTGCGGGCGCCGCTACTGCTGCTCGAGCTGGCTGCCGGAGCTGCGTCCCGTGAGCCTGTCACTCGCCAAGGATCAACACCTGTCGCTCAACCCGTCGCAGATCTCGGGCGGCTGCGGGCGGTTGCTGTGCTGTCTCCGCTACGAGCACGACTTCTACGTGCAGACCCGCAAGCGCTTCCCGAAGGAAGGCAAGGTCCTGAAGACCGCCGTCGGCCTCGAGCGGGTGCTCGCGGTGGACATCTTTCGCGAGCAGGTGACGCTGCGCGCCGAGGCGGGCGATACGCGCGTGGTCTCGCTCGAGCAGCTGAGGGGCGAGGTGGATGCCTAAGTTCTACCTTACGACCGCCATCGACTACTCGAACGGCGAGCCGCACCTCGGCCATGCGCTCGAGAAGATCGGCGCGGACTGTCTCGCCCGCTACCGGCGGCTGTGCGGCGACGACGTCCACTTCGTGATGGGGATGGACGAGCACGGGCAGAAGGTCGCGCAGTCGGCCGAGAAGGGGGGCCTGCCGCCGCAGGCGTGGGTGGACCGGATCGCAGGGCGTTTCCAACAGACCTGGCGCCGCCTGCTCTGCTCCAACGACGACTGGATCCGGACGACCGAGCCCCGGCACCGCGCCGCGGTCGCGGCATTCATCGGCCGCATCCGCGCACGCAACCCGGACGACATCTTCATCGGGGACTACGAGGGCCTGTACTGCGTCGGCTGCGAGGAGTTCAAGCAGGAGTCCCAGATCGTCAACGGTCGCTGCGTGGAGCATCCGACGCTCGAGCTCGTGAAGACCAAGGAGAGGAACTACTTCTTCCGGCTGAGCCGCTACGCGCGGCGGATCCGTGAGCTGATCGTGTCGGGCGAGTTCCAGGTCGAGCCCGCGATCCGGCGGAACGAGGTCCTGCGCCAGATCGAAGACGGGTTGCAGGACGGCTCGATCTCGCGCGCCCGCTTTCCCTGGGGCATCCCGTTCCCGGATGCGCCCGACCATACAGTCTACGTCTGGTTCGACGCGCTCATCAATTACATCACCGCCGCGGGGTTCCCCGATCCCGGCTTCGAGCGTCTGTGGCCCGCGGACCTGCACGTGATCGGCAAGGGCATCACCCGGCTGCACTGCGCGCTGTGGCCCGCGATGCTGCTCAGCGCGGAGCTGCCGCTGCCGCGGATGGTGTGGGCGCACGGGTACGTCCAGTGGGGCGGCGCGAAGGTCTCGAAGTCGAGCGGCGGGACGCTGAGCGTGGACGAAGCGATCGACTACCGCGGCGCCGACGCGCTGCGCTACTTCCTGCTGCGCGAGGTCGGATTCGAGAACGACGGCGACTTCACCTGGGAACGCTTCGACGCGCGCTACGGATCGGAGCTCGCGGACACGTTCGGCAACTTCGTGAAGCGCTCGCTCGACATGATCCATCGCTACCGCGGCGGCACCGTGCCGAGCGACCCGCGGGGTTACGCCACGCCGCTCGAGGACGCCGCAGAGGAGGCGCTCGCCGCCTACCGGCGCGCCATGGACGGCTTCCGCCTCGAAGAGGGGGCGGCGCGCTGGATGGAGCTCGCCGCCCGCGCCAACCGCTACATCGAGGAGACGGCGCCGTGGAACCTTGCCAAGCAGGGCCACGACGCCCAGCTCGACTCCGTGCTCGCAAACCTCGCCCGCACTGTGGCGCGGCTCGCCGTGCTGGCGCTCCCATTCGTTCCGGCCACCGCCGGGTCCGTCTGGGCGCTGCTCGGCGCGCCTCCCGAGTCTCCCCAGCCCCTCGACCGGGTGCGGCTCGCCGACCTCGCGACCCTCGACCTCGCGGGGCGGCGCGTAGAGAAGCCGCCGATCCTCTTCCCCAAGCCGAAGCTCGCCCCGGCGTAGCGTCGGTTGTGACCTGGCTCACGTCCCATCATGTGGAGCGTGAGATAGCTCACGCGCCGTCGTGTTGACGGACTCGTGAGGCAGCCGTAGTTTTCAGCTTCACGAGCCGGACCCCCGCCCTGTCCGGATTCTCGCCGCCGGCTATGGCAGCGCGGCGCATCTGTGCGCCGCATCGAACGTTGACTGGGAAGTCGCCGGAGAGCCGATGCGCAGAGCAACGGAGCGACGCTGGACCGTCATGTTGGTGCCTCACGGCGCGGGGGCATCTCGTGGCGTGGTGGTCTCGCAGACCTTCTTCAAGGCCCTCTTCGGCATCGGCGGCGTGGTCGTGCTGACGTTCCTGGTGCTGGGTTTGGCCGCCATCTCGCGCGGCGTGAACATCACCCGCGGCCGCGCGCTCGAGAACGAGAACCGACTCCTCGCCGACGAGATCCAGCGGATGCGCGAGCGCCTGGCGGTCGTGCAGGACACCCTCACCCGCTTCAGCGAGCGGGAGCAGGAGCTGCGCCTGCTCGCGGGATTGAATCCGACCGACCCGGCGGTGCAAAAGGGCGGCATCGGCGGCCCGGTCGGCGCATGGTCCGAGCGCGACAGTCTCGCCGCTCTCGGGCCGAACGGACAACAGGCGCTCGCCGCGCGGCTCGATGCGGACGCGCTGGCGCGGCGCGCGAACATCCTGGTTCGCTCGCTCAGCGAGGCCTACGACTCGCTGTCCAAGCACCAGGCCCAGCTTGCGGCCACACCGTCCCTCATGCCTACCAAGGGCTGGCTCACGAGCGCGTTCGCGCGCGAGCGCATCCACCCGATCCTCCACCTCGCGCGGCCGCACGAGGGGATAGACGTCACGGCGCCGATGGGCGCCGAGATCGAGGCGCCCGCCGCGGGCACGGTCACCGACGTGCGCTGGCAGGAGGGGTACGGCAACCTGCTCACCCTCGACCACGGCTTTGGTCTGGTCACCCGCTACGCGCACTGCTCCAAGATCCTCGTCGCGCGCGGCCAACGCGTGAAGCGGGGGCAGAAGATCGCGTTGATCGGCTCCACGGGTCTCTCCACCGGGCCGCACCTGCACTACGAGGTGTGGGTAAACGGGCACCCGGTGGACCCTATCAAGTACGTGATGCCGGACGCGATCGTAGACTAGGACGGACCGGCGCACCGCGGTCGGGCGGACCGGGAAGCCGCTGTTCCGTCAGGTCATCCGCTCACGCGGAGGTTCGCCGTGGTCCGGTCCCCGTCGTTCCTGCTTTCCCTGCCGCTCGCGGCCCTCGTCCTGCGCTGCGCGACGACGCAACCCTTCGATCGGTCCACCGAGCCCGGCGGCAAGCCCCTGCCGCCGGCAAGCGCCGGTACTGTGATCATCACCGGACAGGCACTGTCGGCCGACCCGGGCCGGACCGTCCTGGACGCGCTCAGACGGGCCATGCCGCAGTTACAGGTCTCCGGCTGGTCGTGGAGCCACTGTCCCGTGGTGCAATTGCGGGGTAAGGACAGCGTAGCGGGAAGCTCCGATCCCGACATCTACGTGGATGGAACCCGCACCGTCGACACCTGCCCGCTCGTCACGATCCAGGCGATCGAGGCGCGCCGCATCGAGGTGTCCCCGCTGGGTGTGACGCCGCGGGCCGGGTATCCGAGCAGCGGCCACGGCCTGATCCTGATCTTCCTGCAGCGCGCGGACAACGCCGGCCACGGGGATCGCGACTAGCGCGGAAGTGGGAACGTTCCGACTTCCCACTTCCGCGCTCCAACTGCCGACTAGTGGCGCCCCGTAAACCACAGCGGTTTGGCGAGGTCATTGCTGGCGCTGAAGCCCTGCACCGCGACGGCGGCGTCCACGTTCGCCTTGTTCAGCACGGCCTCGTTGTCATCGTACGGCAGGCGCTCGGGGATGCTGCTGAGTACCGCGTGCGGGCCCGGCTTCAGAGCCGGCACGCCCGTGCGGCGCACCTCGGTCCATGCCTCCATGCCCTGCATGAACAGCGAGACCCACTTCTGGTACGCGATCTGGGTCAGGCCCGCGGCCCCCCCGGCGTACACCACCCGCGCGTCGGCCAGGTAGGCGTTGATTGCGGCACCACTGATGCCGTACTGCTCCAGCGACGCGCGGATCGCGGCCGCGTAGAGCGTGGCCGGATCACCGGCGATCCACCCGCGCTCTGCCGCCTCGGCCTCGAGGAACAGCACCTCGGAGTACGTGAGCAGCGCCATCGGCGCGTTCGGCGTTTCGCGCCAGTAAGCGCCGATGCGCGAGATCAGGAAGAGCGGGTCACCCTCGCCGTCGAGCAGACCGTTGGGCAGACCCCTGTAGGTCCGGTTGGCGACGATGGTGTCCTTGTTGAGCTGCGCGAACACCGGCAGGCGCGGGTCGTTCCAGCTCAAGAGCGAGTCGACGTACGTCTTGCTCATACCGTAGTCGTCGCGCCCCCGCGCGTCGTTGTAGATCGGGTTCCGGTCCGGTGACGAGGCGAGGTACAGGAGCTGCGCGTTGTCGGCGTTGCTCTCGAACACGCCCGCCGCGACGGCCGCCTGGGCCTCGCTCTGCGCCGTGACGGGATCCGCGTTCGAGAGATGCATCGCCAGCCGCAGCCGCAGCGAGTTGGCGAACTTGCGCCACTTGGTCATGGCGCCGCGATACATGATGTCGCCGGTCGGGAAGCCGAAGCCGGCCGGATCGATTTCCTGGCTCGCCTTCGCCAGGTCGGCGAACAGCGCCGTGTAGATGTCCCGCTGCGTGTCGTACTTCGGCTGCAGGAGCGAGTCCGCTCTGAGCGCTTCCGAATACGGAATGTCGCCCATCGCATCGGTCATGACGCTGAAGACGTAGGACTTCATGATCCGGCCCACCGCATCCCAGTTGGGCACGCCCTCGGCCACGCCCTTGACAATCATCCGCTGGAAGTCCTCGAGCGACTCGTTGTAGAGATTCCAGCCGCCGCTCGTCCCTGAGCGAACGATGTACTGGTCCTCGTTCCGGTACTGGATCTCCGAGTAGTACTGCACCCAGAGCCCCCCGCCGCGGATGAGGACAAGTACATCGTC
>DATDFP010000030.1:0-6713 GCA_036522535.1 Gemmatimonadales bacterium | reverse complement strand
CCTGCGCCGACGTACGCAGCACCCGCCGCAGCCCTTCCACGCCATCCGAATGGGGAGTACGGAACCCGGAACGCGGAACGGACGAGGTGAGCAGAGCGTGCGGATACCGCTCTCGAGCTTGGGCGAGAAAGGCCTCAGGATCGGGCAGCTTGTCCGCCTTGTTGAAGACGTACACGACCGGCTTCCGTACCCGCGCCACGTTTCCCGTTTCCCCTTTCCCGTTTCCCGCGCCATACAGTCCCATCTCCTCGAGCACGCTCTCGACTACCTCGACCTGGCGGTCCCACGCCGGGTGTGAGGCATCGATGACATGCAACAGCAGCTCCGCTGCGCGCGCCTCCTCGAGCGTCGCCCGAAACGATGCGACCAGGTGGTGCGGCAGCTTGCGGATGAAGCCCACGGTATCGGTGAGCCGGAACCGGTAGCCGCCGCCGACGTCGACCTCCCGCGTGAGGGTGTCGACCGTGGCAAAGAGGCGGTCCTCGACGAAGAGGTCGTCGCCCGAAAGCGCGCGCAGGATGCTGGACTTGCCGGCGTTGGTGTACCCGATGAGCGCGGCGCTGGGCAAATCGCGCCGGCCCCGTCGCTGGTTCGCCCGGTGGTCGGCGACATCCTCCAGCCGCTTTTTGAGGACCGAGATCTTGCGCCGGATCACACGGCGATCGGTCTCGAGCTGGGTCTCGCCCGGCCCGCGGAGCCCGATACCTCCGCGGATCCTCGAGAGGTGCGTCCACATGCGGGTGAGGCGCGGCAGCAGATACTCGAGCTGGGCGAGCTCGACTTGCATCTTGGCCTCCGCGCTGCGGGCGCGCGTGGCGAAGATGTCGAGAATCACCTCGGTGCGATCCATCACGCGCACCGCCAGGGCCCGCTCGAGGTTCGTCCCCTGCACGGGCGAGAGCGGCTCGTCGAAGAGCACCAGGGTCGAGCCGATTTTCTGGAGGAGCCCTTTCAGCTCCTCGACCTTCCCCTGGCCGAGATACAGGTTGGGAGTGGGAGCCTCAATTCGCTGATAGGTCCGTCCGACGATCCCGGCGCCCGCGGTGTCTGCGAGCTGGCCAAGTTCATCGAGGTGCGCTTCCACCTGAGCGGCGTCCGCCGAGCCTTTCCGCGGAGCCCCGACAAGAAACGCTCGCTCCACGGGCGGCTGGACTTCGATGAGCGTTCTGATGCCTCCAAACCTCCTTCGTGAAACCGGATCTATGGCGTAAAGATACCCAGGCCGAGCTTCACTTGACCAGCTTCCAGAGCGGCACGTTCCCCTTCCCTGCGAGCGTCACACTCTTGTCCCCGAGCGGGGTGGCGAGCAGGACCCGTCCCACCACCCCGTAGGCGAGCTGCTGCCGCGCCAGCAGGGCGCGAGCGCCGGCGCCCAGCCCTGCCCACTCGAACCGCACCGGAACGATCACCCGGCTGTGGTTGACCGGGGACAGATCGAGAGGCCTCTCCACCGAGCCGTCACCGAAGTGGGTGCCCTCCAAGTCGATGCCCACGTCGAGTCGCGTGGACCGGATGCGATAATCGTTGGGATTGTAGACGTCGAACACCAGATCGAGAGTGCCCCCCGTGAGGCCCAGCCCGGTGAGGTTGATCCGCTCGAGCTCGAGATCGGGCTCTCTGAACGACAGGCGACCCAACGTCGCGCAAGCGAGACAGACCCAGACTGCGGGGAACGGGACACGGCAAACGGGAAACGTGATGCCGATCGACCTTCTCACGTTTCCCGTCTCCCCTTTCCCGTTTCCCGTGCCTCGCGTCTGCCGCTTCAGTTTCCCGGGCGGTTGACGATGAACACGTCGAAGTCGGGGCCGGTCCGGATCGGAGCCACCGGCGAGCCGCCGATCGGCTGCGCCGGCGTCACCCCGTTCATGGGCACGTTCACCGCGCCGCCCCCGTAGGTCCCCTCGACCACTGGAGTCCCCCACAGGTCCTGCACGTTCCGCACCTCGAACCGATCCCCGATCTGGAGCACCCCGGAAAGGTCGACCGGCACACTCGCCTGGCGCGTCCAATTATAAATGATCACATTCGCGCGGCCCGACTCGTACTGGTTGGGCCGCACGAAGACCTGTGGCTCAGGCGGTTGACCGGCGATCGCCTGGTCCGTCGCGCCGAGGCCCGTGGCCGCCTTCCAGCCGTCCAGCGTGTAATCCGTCTCCTTGTACCTCCAGGCCGCGGCCTGGGGATCGCGCCAGTATTGGTTGCCGCCCCACTGCCACCCCTGTGTCGTGGTGTCGCCAATATCGACCAGGCTGCTCGTGCCGACGAACGTGTTGTGCTGCATCTGGAGGTTCTCCCAATACCCCACGGCCAACGCATGGTTGTCGCCCGCCGCGATGTAGTTGTCGCGAAACGCCAGTGTGCCGTTGAGCAGCGTGCTGTCGCCGATCTGGACTGTGCGGAAGACCCTCACGCCCGGCGAGTGATACACCATGTTACCGCGTACGACATCGTCGTCGGCGACGGCAACGGAGCTGCCGAGGACGAGGTCCCGCTCGTTGACGAAGGGCGAGAGCGATCCGTTGTTGAAGGCGACGTTCCCTTCCAAGGTCATCCGCTTCAGCACACCCGTGGTGGCCTCGGAGTAGCCGTGGATGCCGTATCCGAACATGTTGAAGATGACGTTGTCGCGCGCGATCTTCGTGCCGACGCCGTCGTTCTTGATGTAGATTCCGTGGCCGTCGGAACGCAGGGCGTTCGTGTTTCCGCCATTGTAGATGATCCAGCCGTAGATCTCGATGTTCTGCGTGGCGCTCTCCGTGAAGACCCCGTGCCCCACGTCGTGCACGACGAGGTTGATCAGCTTCACATTCGCGGCGTTCCGGACATACACGCCGGCCTGGCGCAGCGCCAGGCAATCGGGGCAGTAGCGTTCCGTGCTGGAGTTCGTCAGCTCGAAGCCCCAGAACACGGTCCACGCCCCGTCCACGACCAGGTTCGCCGAGGGCGCGTTCGCACCGTCCAGCGTGGCCCGCTCTCCCGGGTATTGCCGCACTACGATCGGGGCCGCCTCGCTCCCGTTCAGTGTGCTGGCAAACGAGCCCCGATACGTCCCCCCCCGCAGCCAGATCGTATCCCCCGGCCGCACCTTGCCCTGGCCGCCACTCAAGGCGGTCTGGAGATCCCACGGCTGGCGCGAACCGTCCGCCGTGCTCGATCCACTCGGCGAGGCGTACCAGCCCGGTACGACGATCGTCGCCAGCGCGGCTGTTCCACCATACGTCGCAACGACCGTGGTCCGCCCCGGATGCATCGCCGTCACCCGTCCCGTTTGCGGGCCGGTGCTCACGACCGAGGCGACGGCGGGGCCGACGCTCCCCCAGACGACCTGCCCCGTGACGGGGGTGCCGCCAGCATCGACGATGGCAGCCGTCAGGCTGACGCTATCCCCGACCGTCAGCGTATCGACCGTCGGGGTGACCGACACCGCAAAGCTCCCTAAGGTGGCCTCGATCGGCACGCTGCCGGTCAAGGGCATGAGCACGATCGAGATCGTCGGGTTCGTGCCGGGTTGAATGTTCACGGTGATGGATCCGTGGTGCGTTTCGACGCCGCCCGAGTCGAAGGCGCGCATCGTGATGGTTCGATTGGAGCCGGACGGAATGGTGACTGGGCCGGAGGCGACGCGGTCGACGATCGGGATGTTGAACACCAGCGGCGTGGGGATGTCGGCCGCCGTCACTTCCACTACGACGGTCATCACCGCCGTGGCTGAGAGGTCGGCTCGGACGAGGAGGCTCGCGTCGACGGGCCGGCGCCCGGACCCGGTGGGCTCCGAGCAGGCCCCGATTGCCACCATCAAGGCGAGCCCGATCCGGCGTGGCAACGCGGCCGTCACGGACCTCGGACCGAGTTGCCCAACGCTATGGGGTAACGGTGACGAGCGCCGCCCCGGCGGCGCCTTGGAAGGTGCCGACGATACCCGCGGTGCCGGCGCCCACGGCCGTCACGAGTCCCGAGCCGTCGACCCGGGCGACGGCAGGGTCGTTCGTCGCCCAACTCACCGTCCCTGCCGTTGGGTTCCCGTTCCAATCGGTGATCGCGGCCGCCAACTGCACCGTTCTCCCGATCGCCAGCGTGTCGGGAGACGGCGTAACGGTGACGCTGTACCGTCCCAACGTGACCGTGATGGACACGTGGTCGGTCAGCGGCGTCAGGACCGCCGAGACCGTGCCGTTGCTTCCCGGAGCGACATCGAGCGTGACCGATCCGGCATGCGTCTCGATTCCGCCGGCATCGAAGGCGCGTATCGTGACGGTCCGATGTGAGCCCGCCGGCAACGTGATGGCGCCCGCGGCAACGCCATCGGTGACGGGAAGATTGAACACCAGGGGGCTCGGAATATCGGGTGCCGTGACACTCACGACCACGGTCGCGACCGCCGTGCCGGAGACATCGGCCCTGACGACGAGCGTGCCCTCAGCACCGCCGGGGCCAATCGGAGACTGGCGACCGCAGGATTGGAGCGGCAGCAGGCAGGCGAGGGCGAGCGATAAGAAACTGAATTGCTTGCGAGGCATAGGGTGGCGTCCAGGGCGCCGGACGATCTATTTGAAAAGGGGCAATTTCCGTACCGTACAGAGCCCCTGGCACGTGGCAGGGGCGATGGCGAAACCCGCTCAAAACATACGAGTTTATACCCGGCAGCGTTGGTGCAGGGCGAAGGCCCCGCGAACGTCCGAGGCGGAAGTGCTGCACGGCCGCGGCGGGTGGATCGCCGTGTGCTGCAGCGCGCGAGCGTGGCGTCGTCTCCACAAAGGGGGGCTATTCAGGCGAGCGTACGTCCGCTCCGCTCACCATGCTTTTCTTGACCTCTTCCCACCACTGCATCCGCTTCCGGATATCCTTCTCGAAGCCGAGCTCGGTTGGGTCGTACCACTTCGCGCCCCGCAGGGGCTCGGGGAGATACTCCTGGGGCACGACGCCGTGCTCGTAGGCGTGGGCGTACTTGTACCCCGCGCCGTAGCCCAACCCCTTCATGAGCGGCGTGGGGGCGTTGCGGATGTGCAGCGGGACCCCTTCGGCCGGGTACTGCTTCGCCGCTTCAGCGGCACGGCCGAACGCCTCGCACACGCGGTTCGACTTGGGTGCCGTCGCGAGGTAGACCGCCGCCTCCGCGAGGGCAAGCTCGCCTTCGGGGCTGCCGAGGAAATGGTAGGCCTCCTTCGCGGCGAGCGCTACGGAGAGCGCACGAGGGTCGGCAAGACCGACGTCTTCCGACGCAATGCGCACGAGCCGCCGCGCGATGTAGAGGGGGTCCTCGCCCCCTGCCAGCATACGTGCGAGCCAGTAAAGTGATCCCTCGACGTCCGAGCCGCGCACCGCCTTGTGCAGCGCGGAGATCAGGTTGAAGTGCTCCTCGCCGCCTTTGTCGTATTTCGCGAAGCGCTTTTGCAAGGCGTCGGCGATCAACGCCCGCGTGATGCGGGATGCGAGATGCGGGATGGGCCGTGCCTCGCCCCGCTTCCCGCTTCCCGCATCCCGCATCCCGGTGAGGTACTCGGCTGCTGCCTCGATCGCCTGGAGCGCCCGCCGCGCGTCGCCATCGGCTTCCCGCGCGAGGAGCGCCAGGGCGTCGTCTTCGATGTCGAGACCCAGGCCGCCGAGCCCGCGCTCCTTGTCTCCGAGCGCGCGGCGCACCAGCGTCGCGATGTGCTCCGGGTGGAGCGGCTCGAGCACGAAGACGCGGCAGCGCGACAGCAGCGCGCCCGTGAGCTCGAAGCTCGGGTTGGCCGTCGTCGCGCCGATCAGCGTGATGACCCCGTTCTCCACCCAGGGCAAGAACGCATCCTGCTGCGGCTTGTTGAACCGATGGATCTCGTCGCAAAAGAGGATCGTGCCGCGCCCCTCGTACCGCAGCCGGCCCTCCGCCTCGTTGATGATCTCGCGGACACGGGCCACTCCCTCCGTCACGGCTGAGAACGGTTCGAAGTGGCGATCGGTGTGGTTTGCGATGAGGCGGGCGAGCGTCGTCTTGCCCGACCCGGGCGGGCCCCAGAAGATGCAGGACCCGATCTCCCCGCCGCGAATCAGCTCGCCGAGGGCCTTTCCGGGACCCAGCAGGTGCTCCTGGCCCAGGAACTCCTCCAGGGTGCGCGGCCGCATGCGGGCGGCGAGCGGCTCGGGGGGACGGTGGAAGAGGGTGGGATCAGACACGGGAGGCGGGATGCGGGATGCGGGATGCGTGCGACGAAACCGCCAGCGTCCGCATAGTTCCGGTTACCTGACCCACGCGTAAAGGCATTACTGTGGAAGCATGCGGAGACTCCACTCGCTCGACGCCTGGCGCTCGGCCCAGGAGCTGTCGCACGCTGCGTATCGGATCACCAACTCGGAGAAGCTGAGCAAGCACTTCGCACTCGTTGATCAGATCCGTCGCGCGGCAATCTCGATTCCAGCCAACATCGCGGAAGGGTACGCCCTCGGCTCAACCGCGCAATTCCTGCGGTGCCTCAAGATCTCTCTCGGCTCGACGACGGAGCTCTTCACCCACCTTTCGCTTGTGCATGCTCTGAGAATCCTACCGGACTCCGAGGTTGTCCAGTGCCTCGAGCTCTGCGACCGAGTCATCTCGATAGTCATCGGACTGATTCGCAAGCTAATGAGACAGGGGCACTGACGCATCCGGCCCGCATCGCGCATCGCGCCTCCCGTGTCGTGCTCCCGTTTCCCGGCTAAGACAGCCGATCCCGCAAAGCCTTCGTGAGAGCGAA
>DATDFP010000029.1:0-5211 GCA_036522535.1 Gemmatimonadales bacterium | reverse complement strand
CTCGGAGTGGCCCACGATGACGTAGCGGCAGCCGAATTCCCGGATCATCGCCGCGGATACTTCGCCCGTGTACGCGCCTTGCGCGTGCTCGTTCACGTTCTGAGCGCCCCAGGCGATCGGGGTTCCCGCGAGTTGCTTCGAGACCTGCTCGAGGTAGGGATAAGGCACGCAGACCGCGACCTCCGCCCCGGCCGGCCGGCCGAGCTGCGCGAGCAGCCCCTCCAGCAAGGCGAGGTTGGACGGCCGGCTGCCATGCATCTTCCAGTTTCCGGCGACCAGCCGGCTACGCTGCTTCACGACTTTGGGGGCTTTCGGCGTGGAACCTGCTAAACCCCTGAATTTTACCGCAGTACGTCCGGCGCAGTTTCAGCAGGAGGGAGCGTTTCGCCCTTGTCGCGGGTGATGCTCCACCCCCAAAGCGCGCGCGAGTGTCCGGACGCCTTAAGCCTGCTTCTAGCACCTCGAAACGCGGCATCGGAACTGCCCCAACTGAAGGTGCTAGAACACGCTGCGGCATAACGGAATGATTGCGTCATGTTGTCGCAGCCGCGGGAATCAAAATCGAGTTGGTGGTGTGCCAGTTTTGTCGTTCAAAAACGGACACATGCAACGGATTTTGAAACAAGATGACCAGGTAAAGAAAGCCTCCGTATACATTGATTCAAGTCAACGTGGCGACTCCGGGCGGGGGCCCTGCTAGCCGCGTGCCAAGAAACTAGAGGAGGAAAGGCGCAATGCTGTCCGCAAGCCGGTCGCGTGTGTTCGCCTTCTTCTTTCTCTCACCGATCTGCACTTCCCTAGTCGTTCGTCTCTTCAACCAGTACCAGTGGAGGAGGGTTGCTGCATGTGGCTGCCAAAGAAGTCTTCACAGTTCCGCATAAGACAAGCGGAGAACGCCCGCAGGAATAGGCACGAGATTCTCAAGGCCTGGTCGCAGGGCCAGATCTCGCGGCGCGACCTGCTGAAGTGGGGCATTTTCACCGCGGGCGGCGTGCTGGTCGCTAAGAGCGGCTTGAGCCCGTTCGTCGGAGCGGCGCGCGCGGACAACATCCCGACCGGGCTGCCGTCGAGCCCGCTGTTCGGCGTGAAGGACTTTTCCACGGCTATGCCGCGCTTCGACGTTCTCGCGCGCAATCCGAATCCGTTCACGTTCCTCAATCCGGCACCCACTGCGGAGGCCAACCTCACGCAGCAGCTGCTCAACCCCGCGCTAGAAGGCGTGGTCGCCGGCGACAAGGGGCCGATCGAAGGGCGTCCCGGCGGCCCGATCTGGGCGCACCAGGGCTTCACGGACTTCCCGCCGCGCATCGCGGTCGTCGCGAGCCAGGCGCAGGCGACGACCAACACGGTCTATAACCCCCAGGTCGCGTCGAACTTCAATTCCGGGATCGACCCGACGGCGTCCATCCCGCTGAAGTTCCACCCGGGCCTGCCGACCCAGGCGCCGAATTCGGTGTGGACTTTCAACGGCACGATTCCGCCGAAGCTCGTGATCGGCCGCTACGCCGAGCCGATCCTGTTCCGCCACAGCAACAAGCTGCCATTCGACGTGCGGCAGAACAACGGCTTCGGCCGCCACACCATCAGCACGCACGAGCACAACGGCCATCACGGCGCGGAGAACGACGGCTTCACCGGCGCGTTCTTCTTCCCCGGCCAGTTCTACGACTACCACTGGCCGATCGTGCTGGCGGGCTTCCGCACGATCAACACCGGGGCCACCGATCCGAAGGCCGCCACGCCCGATGACAGCGGCGGCAAGATCAACATCCCGGGCGATTGGCGCGAAACGATGAGCACGCACTGGTTCCACGACCACATGTTCAGCTTCACCTCGCAGAACGTGTACAAGGGCAACGCCGCGATGTTCAACATCTACAGCGCCCTGGACCGCGGCAACGAGGGAATCAACGACGGCGTCAACCTGCGCCTGCCCAGCGGCACGCTCAAGTCCTTCGGCAACCTCGAGTACGACGTGAACCTGATGCTCGCCGAGAAGGCCTGGGATGCGCAGGGCCAGCTCGCCATGGACATCTTCGACTTCGACGGCTTCCTCGGCGACCGGATGACGGTGAACCTCACCTACAAGCCGTACTTCGAGGTCGAGGCGCGCAAGTACCGTTTCCGCATCCTGAACGCGAGCGTGTCGCGCTTCTTCAAGCTCGCGCTCTCCGACGGCTCGACGATGATCCAGATCGCGAACGACGGCAACCTGCTGCCGGCGCCCGTGCCGCTCACCCAGCTCGACGAGCAGGGCATCGCGGAGCGCTACGACATCGTCATCGACTTCTCGCGCTACACCCCGGGCCCCAACACCAAGGTCTGGCTGGTGAACCTCGCCGAGCACCAGGACGGCAAGCGGGTAGCCAATGACCTCACGCTCGCAGAGGCGCTCTCGGGCAACTCGGCCGACCCCTGCGTCGGAAAATTCCTCGAGTTCCGCATCGTGCGCAAGCCGGCCAAGCCCGACGTGAGCCAGGTTCCGGCGGTGATGATCCCGAATCCCGACCTGTCGAAGATCCCGGTCGCGCGCCAGCGCACCTTCGAGTTCGGGCGCGGCGCCAACCAGAACACCTTCGATCCCGTTTCGTCGTTCTTCGGCCCGTGGGGCATCAAGACCGACGACGGCGACATGCTGGCGGCGGACTTCGGCCGCATCTCCGCGGCGCCGAAGTTCGGCACGCGCGAGATCTGGACCCTCAAGAACGGCGGCGGCGGCTGGGATCACCCGATCCACATCCACTTCGAGGAGGGCCAGGTCCTCGCCCGCGACGGCAGTCTCTCCAACGTGCCGAAGGCGGAACGCGGCCGCAAGGACGTCTACCGGCTGCGTCCGGGCGGAAGCATAACGATCACGATGCAGTTCCGGGACTGGGGCGGCATGTTCATGGAGCACTGCCACAACACGGTGCACGAGGACAACGCGATGCTGCTGCGCTGGGAGATCGACGACAACGGGGCGCCCTTCCTGCGGCCGCTGCCGACGCCGATCCCGACGCCGCAGGAGGTGAAGTTCCGCCCCCCCACCCAGATCCTGAAAACCGCATTCTAGAGCGAAGGAGAGAAACCATGATGCGTAGATTGCCGTTCGCTTCCATGCCGCTTTCTGTCGCTCTCGCGATCGGCACGGCGCTTTGCTGGACCTTACCTGCGGCCGCTCAGTCCCAGACGCTGAGCGCCCCAGCGACGCTGAGCGCGAGCACCACGGTCGCGACTTCCACCTCGTCGACCACGACGACCACCAGCACCTCGGCCCTCGTGCCGGTGACGGGTGTCGTGACCGGCGGGGCCGAGAGCGTCTCGTTCTCGGGGCAGGCGAAGGTCAGTGCCAACGTGGTCACCGATCCCGATTTCGGCGGCACACCGACGGTCATACTTTCGATCGACCTGAGCGGGCTCTCGGGCGTCGGCGCGTCGACGAGCAAGAAGTACGTCACCGCCGACGGGGAGATCCTGAACCGGCGGCTCACCGCCGCGGACACGGTGCAGTACACGTTCCCGTTCTACCTGAGCGGCGCGAGCGCCATGTCGGCGCGCGTGGGCTCGGCGTCGTTCAACCTGAGCTTCGACGTGAACACGCTGAAGCTCACGGGCGTCACGGGCAGCATAGGCAGCCCCTAGCAGTCGCATGACGAAGTGAGCGCCGGATCGCCCGCAAGGCGGTTCGGCGCTCCTCTCGCCATTCCAAGTTGAAAGGAAGTCGATGAAGACCACAGGAGCAGCTTTTCTCACCGTGCTTGTCGCGCTCTGCGGAGTCGAAGCGCGAGCGCACGGCACAGAGCATCACGCCGCGCAGGCCGAAGCCGCTCCGGCCGCGCCGGCTCCGGTTGCGAATCGCTATGGTGCGGGCTACTTCCCGAATGTTCCGCTCGTCACCCAGGATGGCAAGACCGTGCGCTTCTACGACGACCTGCTGAAGGGCAAGTCGGTCGCGGTCAACATCATCTACACGAGCTGCACCGACGAATGCCCGCTCGAGACCGCGCGGCTCGCGCAATTGCAGCGGCTCCTCGGCGAGCGGATGGGGAAGGACATCTTCTTCTATTCGATCAGCATCGATCCCAAGCACGACACCCCGGAAGTCCTGAAGGCCTACATGGAGAAGTTCGGGGTCGGGCCAGGCTGGACCTTCCTCACCGGCGGCGCCGCCGACATCCGCGCGGTCACGAAGAAGCTGGGGCTTTCGCGCTACAGCGATGCCGCGAACAAGGACGGGCACACCGCAATCCTCATGGTCGGCGACGTGCCCGGCGGGCAGTGGGTGCGCCACTCCGCGGTGGATAACCCGGAGTTCCTTGCCTCGAGCCTCGCGACATTCTTCGGCTGGAGGGACGTACAGGGAAAGAGCTACACCGAGGCGCGCCCGCTCAACGTCGGCGGGGGCGAATATCTCTTCGCCAGCCGCTGCAGCGCCTGTCATAGCATCGGCCAGGGCGACAAGATGGGGCCCGATCTCGCCGGCGTGACCGCGCGCCGCGAACGCACCTGGCTCCTGCGCTACATCCAGGTTCCCGAGCAGGTCCTCGCCTCGGGCGACCCCATCGCCAAGGCCCTCTCCGAGAAGTATCAGAGAACTCGCATGCCCAACGTCGGCCTCGGCGGCGCCGACGTCGCGGCGATCGTGTCCTATCTTGAGGGGCAGAGCGCGGCGGCGGCGAAGGGCGCTTCCGGGGAGCCTCACATGCACTCGCACCCGAGTCCGACCAAGTAAGCGGCGGGCACCGGTAGGGATTTCCGCTCGGTTTAATGACCGGTGCGACGACGAGTTGTGCCGGTCGTTTCGTTTTCCGGTCAAGTCAATTTCCGCAACAAAGACGTAAAGCAGCGGTCATTAGGCTTTCACATTGGCCCCTTACGGTGGCGGCACCTCAAGCATTTTCGCCACCGTCCCAGGGAGACCGTCGATGAAGCTCGGGTTCACGAAACGCACGATTGCGCCGCTGCTCGCTGTGCCGCTCCTGTCCGTCGGCGCGCAAGCGACCGCACAGCACCTCACGCAGCTCCCGTTCGCCAATCCCCGCATCGTCGGCGTGACTTTGCCGACGGCGCTGGCCCCCGAGCTGCAGCAGATCGTGCGGGCGCAGGGCTCGACGCCGGTCGAGAATCCGGGCGGCGGCGTCGCGTTCTACGCTTATCGCGACGATCATCCCAACCTGCTTCCGGCGCCCGGCAGCAATGTAGAAGCTAGCAAGACCGAGCCGGACAAGAACA
>DATDFP010000028.1:0-6559 GCA_036522535.1 Gemmatimonadales bacterium | reverse complement strand
CCAGGCGCGCCGTCCGCAGCCCATGGTGGCGAGCAAGCCCGCCGCGGACGACCTCATTACAGGCGGCGACCCCGACCTGCGGCGCGCCGGCAAGCCCGCCGTGGCCGAGCCTCCCCCTGCATTGGCTCGCAACCCCTACGCCGGCGTAGGCCGTAACGAGCCGTGCCCGTGCGGTAGCGGCAAGAAGTTCAAGAAGTGCCACGGGGCGGGGGCCTAACCGCGAAACGCGGAAGGCGCAACGCGGAACAGCCGAGCCGACGCCCGTAGTGCTGTTCCGCGTTCCGCGTTCCCCGTTACGCATTGTTCGGGTACCCACATCCTGCCCGTTTCCGCCTATGTTCCCCCATGCCCCTGTGTCTTGCCGAACACCCCGAGCGGGATCGCCCGCGCGAGCGGTTCTGGGCGCTCGGGCCGACCGCTTTGACGGCGCAGGAGCTCATGGCCATCCTCCTGGGGACGGGCTGCGCGGGGCGGGATGCGCTGACCGTTGCCGGTGAGCTGCTCGGCCGCGTGGACGGGTCGCTTCGGCGGCTGGCCGGGCGGCCGCTCGCCGAGCTGGCGCGCATTCCAGGTGTGGGTCGGGCCAAGGCCGCCCGCGTAGCCGCGGCACTCGAGCTCGGGCGGCGCGTGGGCGTCGAGGAGGAGCCCCCGCCGGAGCGGATTCGCGGGCCGGCGGACGTGCACCGGTTTTACGCGCCGCGGCTCCGAGATCTCGCCGTCGAGGAGTTTCATGTCCTCGCCCTCGGGAGCCAGAGCCAGGTGCTCGGCGACCTCCTGATCACGCGCGGGATCCTGAATAGCTCGTTGGTGCACCCGCGCGAGGTATTCCGGGCGGCCATCGCCGAAGCGGCCGCCGGGATCATCGTGGTGCACAACCACCCGAGCGGCGACCCGTCGCCATCGGCGGACGACCGGACCGTGACGCGGCAGCTCGTGGAGGCGGGCCGGCTGCTCGACCTGCCCGTCTACGACCATGTGATCGTGGGATCCGATCGCTACGTGAGCTTCGCGGAAACGGGGCTGCTGTGACGGGCTCGGTAGGCATCCTTATGTCGTTGTGGACCTTTCACTTGTGCGCGGTGCCCGCCGCCACCCAACCCCCCGTCGGCCCCGCTCCAGCCAAGCGTTGACGCGGTGGGGTGTCATTCGCGATTCTCCACCATGCGGCTGAGCCCCCATACGAGGGGGCTCGCGGATCGAAGTTGGGCCGGGCGGCCATCGCGGAGCTGATCGCGGCATGAGCTTTGGGAGGGACGTGTGACCAGCGCGGTGCCGATTCCGGCTCCCGAGCTCGCCAGGGCCGTGGCGGCCCAACGGGACCGTCTCGACCTGGACGTGCTGGCGCGTGCCTACCAGGTGAGCGCCCAGGCGCACCGCGGGCAGAAGCGGCTGTCGGGTGACGACTTCGTCTCACACAGTGTCGCGGTCGCGACTATTCTCGCCGACCAGCAGATGGACACGACGACCATCGCCGCGGCGCTGCTGCACGACGTCGTGGAGGACTCCAACGTCTCCGTCGACGACATCCGGCGCGACTTCGGCAACGAGATCGCCGATCTCGTGGACGGTCTCACGAAGCTCTCGACGCTGCAGTTCCGCTCGACCGCCGAGGAGCAGGCGGAGAACTATCGCAAGCTTCTCGTCTCGGTGGCGAAGGACGCCCGGGTCATCATCATCAAGCTCGCCGACCGGTTGCACAACATGCGGACGCTCGAGCACCTGGACGATGAGAAGCAGCGCCGCATCGCGCTCGAGACGCGCGAGATCTACGCGCCACTGGCGCACCGCTTCGGTATGGCGGGGGTGAAGGCCGAGCTCGAGGATCTCGCGTTCAAGTTTCTCGAGCGGGACGACTACCGCTCCCTGGCGCGCCACGTGCGGTCGAAGAAGGCCGAGCGTGAGCGCACCATCGAGCGGCTTCAGGGGCCGCTGGACGAAGAGCTCCGCCGGGCCGGGCTCACCGACTTCGAGGTCACGGGTCGGCCCAAGAACCTGTGGTCCATCTACAAAAAGATGAAGAAGCGCGCCAAGCCGTTCGAGGAGATCTACGACCTCCTCGCGGTGCGCGTGCTCGTGAACACGATCCCCGAGTGCTACCACGTGCTCGGGATCATCCACCACAACTGGACGCCGCTCCAGGAGCGCTTCAAGGACTACATCGCGAGTCCCAAGTCGAACGGCTACCAGTCGCTGCACACGACGGTCTTCGGCCCCGGCGGCCAGCTGTACGAGATCCAGATCCGCACGCGTGAGATGCACCGCACCGCCGAGTACGGGATCGCGGCGCACTGGTTGTTCAAGGAGGGGAAGGGCCCCGACGAGCTCGATCGCCACCTGGCGTGGTTCCGCCAGCTCCTCGAGCTGCAGCAGGACACGCACACCCCTGAGGAGTTCCTCGAGTTCCTCAAGGTCGACCTGTATCAGGACGAGATCTTCGTTTTCACGCCGCGTGGCGACGTGAAACGGCTCCCCAAGAGCGCCACCCCCATCGACTTCGCCTTTGCCGTCCACACCGAGGTCGGGCAGCACTGCCAGGGGGCGCGGATCAACGGCCGCATCGCTCCGTTGCACCGCCCGCTCAACAACGGCGATACCGTCGAGGTCATCACCAGCCCGAATGCCAAGCCGTCGCGCGATTGGCTGGCGCATGTCCAGACCGCCCGCGCCCGCCACAAGATCCGGCAGTGGATCAAGCAGGAAGAGCACGAGCGGAGCGTCGAGTTCGGGCGCGAGATCCTCGCACGCGAGGTGCGTCGGCGTCGCCTCGACCCGCCGGACCCCGAGAGCTTGGCGCGCGCCGCCACGGGGCTGTCGGTCGGGACGTCCGAGCAGCTCCAGGCGGCCTTGGGGCGCGGCGACGTCGCCCTGGGGGCGGTGATGAGGGCGCTGTACCCGGACCTGCCGACCGACACGCAGCCCCCGTCCAAACCGACGGCATTCGGGCGCGTCATCGAGCGGCTGCGGCTGGGGCGGGGCATCAAGATCCAGGGCGTGGACGGCCTCATGGTGCGCTACGCTCAGTGCTGCCAGCCCGTGCCGGGCGACGTGGTGGTGGGCTACGTGACGCAGGGCCGGGGGATCTCGATCCACCGCAGCGATTGCCCGAACCTGCTGACCCTGTCGCAGGAGGCCGAGCGCCGGGTGGAGATCGACTGGCAGGAGTCGGAAGGCGAGACCTTCGTCGTGCGCCTCGCGGTGGGCGGGGAGGACCGGCGGGGGTTGTACGCGGACATCTGCTCGGCGATCAGCGAGGCGAGCACCAACATCAAAAGCGCCGAGCTCGCCACCCGCGACGGCGCCGTGTTCGGCTCGGTCGTCGTGGAGGTGGAGAACCAGACTCACCTGAACAAGGTCATCCGCGCGATCCGCCGGGTGAAAGGCGTGACCGATGTGTCGCGCCGGGAAGCGAGCCCCCCCGGCTCCTCCGGCTCGGCCGGACCCCAGGCGCAGCCGGCCGCCGGTTAACTTTCCCAGATGCCATTCGACCTCGCGGCCCCCTACCCCCCGGCAGGGGATCAGCCGCGCGCCATTCGCGAGCTGGGCCAGGGCCTCGCCCGCGACGACCGCTACCAGGTGCTCCTGGGTGTCACGGGGTCGGGGAAGACGTTCACCATGGCGCACGTCGTCGCGGAGTTCGGGCGCCCGACGCTCGTGCTGTCGCACAACAAGACGCTCGCCGCCCAATTGTACGGGGAGCTGAAGGCGTTCTTTCCCAAAAACGCCGTCGAGTTCTTCATCTCCTACTACGACTACTACCAGCCGGAAGCGTACGTGCCCCAGACCGACACGTACATCGCCAAGGATTCCTCGATCAACGATGACATCGACCGCCTGCGGCTCCGGGCCACGTCGAGCCTGATGGAGCGGGACGATGTGATCATCGTGGCGAGCGTCTCGGCGATCTACGGCCTCGGCGACCCGGAGCTGTACCGCCAGATGCTGGTCACGGCGACGGTCGGGGAGGAGCGTGGGCGGGACGCCCTGCTGGAAGAGCTCGTGCGGGTGCAGTACCAGCGCAATGACGTCGCGTTCGAGCGCGGCACGTTTCGCGTGCGGGGCGATACCGTCGAAGTGTTCCCCGCCTACGACGAGCAGGCCGTGCGCGTCGAGTTCTGGGGCGACGCCGTCGACCGCATCACCAAGATCGACCCGCTCACCGGGGACGCGATCACCGAGCTGCGCCGCTGCGCCGTCTATCCGGCCACGCACTTCGTCACCGAGCGGCCGTCGGTCGAGCGCGCGGTCCAGTCGATCCGGGCGGAGCTGAAGGAGCGGCTCGCCGAGCTCGTGGCGCAGAACAAGCTGCTGGAGGCGCAGCGGCTGGAGTCGCGCACCCACTTCGACATCGACATGCTGCTCGAGGTGGGGCGCTGCACCGGGATCGAGAACTACTCCCGCCACCTGGCGGGCCGGCGCCCGGGCGAACGGCCTGCCTGCTTGCTCGATTACTTTCCCGACGACTACCTCTGCATCATCGACGAGTCGCACCAGACCCTGCCGCAGCTCGCCGGGATGTACGAAGGAGACCGGTCGCGCAAGCAGACGTTGGTGGACTATGGATTCCGGCTCCCGTCGGCGCTCGACAACCGGCCGCTGCGAATCGACGAGTTCAAGACGCTCGTGCCCCGGATTCTCTTCGTGTCCGCGACGCCGGGGGACGAGGAGCTCAGGCTCTCGGGCGGCGTGGTGGTCGAGCAGATCATCCGGCCGACGGGCCTCGTGGACCCCGCGGTCGAGGTGCGCCCGGTCAAGGGGCAGGTGGACGATCTGCTGCACGAGATCCGCCTGCGCGAGAAACGCAACGAGCGCGTGCTCGTGACGACGCTCACCAAGCGGATGGCCGAGGACCTGACCGACTACCTGCAGCAGCATGGCGTCCGGGTGCGCTACCTCCACTCCGAGATCGACGCCATCGAGCGCGTGGAGATCATCCGCGGCCTGCGGCTCGGGGAGTTCGACGTGCTCGTCGGGATCAACCTCCTGCGCGAGGGGCTCGACCTCCCGGAGGTGTCGCTCGTGGCGATCCTCGACGCGGACCAGGAGGGGTTCCTCCGCTCCGACCGCTCCCTCGTCCAGACGGTGGGCCGCGCGGCGCGCAACCTCAACGGCAGGGCCATCCTCTACGCCGACCGGCAGACGGACTCGATGCGGCGGGCGCTCGAGGAGATGAACCGGCGGCGCCGGCTGCAGCAGGAATACAACGATCGGCACGGTATCACGCCCCGCTCGATCGTGAAGTCGGTGGACCAGGTGCGCTTTGCCACACGCGTGGCGGACGCGAAGACCCAGAAGGCGGCTGGCCCAGTTGTCAGCCGGCCCGCGGACGCGCGCGAGCGCGAAGCGCTGATCCGGGGGCTGGAGCAGCAGATGCAGGCGGCGGCCGAGGAGCTGGACTTCGAGCTGGCGGCGCTGTTGCGGGACCAGATCCTCGAGCTTCGGGCGGAAGCCGATGGGGCGCGCCCTGCGCCTGCGCGCGGACGAGCTCAACCGGTTCGGTGAGGACCTCGGCCGCGAGCTCGCCGCGCCCGCCGTGGTCGGGCTGTCGGGCGAGCTTGGCAGCGGCAAGACCACCCTGGTCCAGGCCATCTGCCGCGGCCTGGGCGCGCGAGTCCGCGCCACGAGCCCGACCTACGCTCTGGTGCATCATTACGAAGACCGCGCCGGCCGCCCCGTGTACCACGTAGACTGCTATCGCCTCGAATCGCCCGACGAGGCCCGTGACCTCGGGTTCGATGACATGGTCCGCGAGGGCGCCATCGTCCTGGTCGAATGGCCCGAGCGCGCCGGCGCGTGGGTCCCGCCCCTGGATCGGCACTTTCGGCTGAGTTACGCTGAGGACGCCTGTACCCGAAACCTGGAGGAGTTGCGGTGATGAATCTGCGGGCGCTTCGCAAGTGCGGAATGCGGAATGTGGAGTGCGGAATTGATGGGGTGCGTTCGATCCACGGGAGTAGCCCCGAGTCCGGAGAGTTGCGCGGTCCATTCCGCATTCCGCCTTCCGCAGTCCGCATTGGTGCGGGGCGCGGTTGATGGGCGGCCTCTGGCTCGCCATCGATACCGCCACGGATATCGTGAGCGTCGCCGCGGGAAGCCCCCACGAGGTCCGGAGTGTCGTGGCGGCAAAGGGGGCGCGCCGGCACGCGGCCCAGATCATCACGCTCGTGGACCGCGCGCTCGACGCCGCCGGGGCGCGGGCACGAGACCTCGCGGCGCTGGTCGTGGCGGACGGGCCGGGCAGCTTTACGGGCCTGCGGATCGGCTGGGCGGCGGCGAAGGGTCTGGCGCATGAGCGCGGGATCGGTATGTCGGCTGTGCCGAGTCTGATGGCTGCGGCGCTGGGCGCCGCGGAGCTCGTCGGGTCGCCCGTCGCCGCCTGCTTCGATGCCCTGCGCGGCGAGATCTACGGCGCGGTGTACGGGTTTCAGGCGGACAGGATCGATTGCCTGGTCGCTCCGGCTCTCCTCACCGCGGCTGAGCTGGCGCGGATCGCGCCCGTCCGGCCCCGGGTCGCGGTCGGCGACGGCGCTCTGGCGTTTGCCGAGGACGTCGCCCGCTGGAC
>DATDFP010000027.1:0-2013 GCA_036522535.1 Gemmatimonadales bacterium | reverse complement strand
GGCGTCCGCCGTCGCATCGGCATAGCGGCGCCGCAGCGCGGCATAGACGAGCTCGAGCGCGGGGCCGCGGGGCACTTTCGCCTTCACGATCGTATAGCGCGGCGCGGCGGCCACGAGGGCGCTCACGGGCCGGCCGGAGCGGGCGAGCCACTCGAGGGCGAGCGCCGCCGCCACGGGCGCGTCGCGCCCGACATGCAGCGCGGGATATATCACCCCGCCATTCCCTTCCCCTCCGATCTTAGCCGCAAGCCGCACGATCGCGCGCGCCACGTGCGCTTCGCCGACGGGGGTGCGCACCACGTCGGCTCCGCATTCACGCGCGGCATCCTCCACGATCAGACTCGTCGACAGGTTGCAAACGACGACCCGTTTCCCGTTTCCCGTTTCCCGTTTCCCGCCGAGCACCGCTCGGACGGCGAAGGCCAGGGTGTAGTCCTCCCCGATCGGCTCGCCGCGCTCGTCCACGATCGCCAGGCGGTCGCCGTCGGGATCCACGGCGAACCCGAGGTCGGCCCCGGAGCGCCGCACCAACCCCGCGAGCTCGCCGAGGTTTTCGGGCACCGGCTCGGGCGCGCGGGGAAACTCCCCGTCCGTCTCGAGATGGAGGCCCAGGACGTCGCATCCCAGCCGCTCGAGCAGCGCGCGCATGATCGGGCCTCCCGCGCCGCGGACCGTGTCGAGGGCGACCTTGACCTGTTTCGCGCGGATCTCTGCGACTGCGAGGCCGGGGAGGCGGAGGACGCGATCGAGGTGTCGCGCCACGGCGCCGTCGTCCGTCCCGACTTTCCCCGCCCTCCCTCGCCCTTCACCGCCCTCGGCCGCCAATTTCTGAACCCGCGTCCCGTCCGCGCCGTCGAGAAACACGCCGTCCGGACCGATGAACTTCAGGGCATTCCACTCGATCGGGTTGTGGCTCGCGGTGATCGCGATCCCGCCCCCCGCCTGGTGGTGCTCGACTGCGAGCTGGATGGTGGGGGTCGGGGCGAGACCCACCTTGATCACGTCACACCCGACGGACGCGAGCCCTCGGATCACGGCCGTCTCGAACGCCGGCCCAGACTTACGGGCGTCCCGCCCGACTACGACGAGCGGCTTGCGCTCCCTCGCCCAAAGGCCGAAGGCGGTGGCGTAGCGGGTCACGACATCCTCGGTGAGATCCTTTCCGACGATGCCGCGCACGCCGGACACGCCGACCATCAAGGTGTCGGACATCCGGGCAACGTAGGAAGGCGGGGAACGCGCGTCAATCGGACGCGCGTCAGCTGCCTCGAACCTTCAGCGCTGGGACGGGCAGGCGGAGGGGGCGGGCCTGGGGACTGGCGACGGGCAGAGCCGTTATGTCGGGGAATGCCGCAAGAAAGGCATCGACCACACTGGGGTCGAATTGCACGCCCTTCCCCTCCTCGAGCTCCTGGATCGCTTTGTGCACCGACAGGGGGGGGCGATACGGGCGCGCGCTGGTCATGGCGTCGAACGAGTCGGCGACCGTGACCACGCGGACCTCGAGCGGGATGCGGTCCCCCTTGAGGCCGTCGGGGACCCCTTTCCCGTCGAGCCGCTCGTGGTGCGACCGTACGATCGCGAGGGCCCCCGGTGCGTCACGCATCAGGGGCTCGAGGATTCTGGCCCCGATGACGGGGTGCTCCATGATGTGCCGGTACTCGGCCTCGCTGAGTTTGCCCGCCTTGTGCAACACGGACTCGCTCACGCCGATCTTGCCGATGTCGTGCAGCTCCGCACCGAGCGCGATCATGTCGCCCACGTCCGGCACCAGGTCCAGCCGTCTCCCGATCGCGACCGCGTAGTTCGTGACGCGGACCGAGTGGCCACGGGTGTAAGAGTCCTTCTCCTCGAGGAAGTGCACCAGGGCCTGCAGCCGTTCGAGCGACAGCTCCTCGATCCGGCGTGCCTGCTCCTGGACGCGCTCTTCCAGGGTGCGCCGGTAGTCCTCCACCTCCATTTTGAGGCTCCGCTTGTCCAGCGCCTGCATCACCCGCGCGCGCACCTCATCCA
>DATDFP010000026.1:0-2766 GCA_036522535.1 Gemmatimonadales bacterium | reverse complement strand
ATAGAGCACTCGCACCACGAGGTCGCCGTAGCGTCCCTCCTCGTACACGTAATCCGGGTTGAGCGAGAAGGCGAAGTGGTGGACCTGCTCGGCGTAGAATCGGACGCACTTACGCCCCCGCCCCACCGCCCCGCACCGAGCGGTCAGGCGGACCGGCTGGCGGGCCGTCAGCGAATCCCCCTTCCGCCCGTACCAGTCGCGCTGGTAGTCGATCCGCAGATTCGGATCGGCCTTCGCCCGCTCCCACCCAGGATCGCCCTCCACCGGCACTCCGGTCGCGCCGATCACCTGGTCCTCGGGGAGTTCCAGCGTCACGTCGTAAGTGGCGAACTCGCCGTAGAACTCCCCCGCCGGATAGAGCGGGTGATCCTCCCAGCCGTACCGGTCGTAGACCACGACCTTCGGATACCACTGCGCGAAGTCGAACCGCCGTCCCTCGCGCCCCTGGCGGCGCGGCAGCGTGGACGGCCGCGCCTGCCAGGCGATCTCCGCCGTCAGGCTGTCCCCGGGCGCGAGCGGGCGCGCCAGTGTCCAGCGCGCGATGGTCGAGTCGGGGGCGTACGGATACTCCGGCGTGAGCGATCTCCCCATGATGGTGGCCGCGCCGATCCGCTCGAACGCGTAGTCGGGGTCCTTGAGATGCTGGAACCGCTCGCGCCCCTCCGCGCTGTCGGCCATGGCCCAGCGCGAGCCGGGCCGAAACGCGTTCAGGTAGTCGTGCACGTAGAACTCCCGCAGCGTGTCGGGCGAGCGGTTCACGTACGTGATCAGCTCGCGCCCCGTCAGCACCCCGGACGGTTCATCGAGCGAAGCGGTGATCAGATACGCGACCTGTTGCTGCCAGTAACTCGCCGCCCGGGCGCCGGGGCGGGCAGGCGCGGGGCCGACGGTGAACAGGACCGCGAGGGCGAGCATAGGGATGGAGAAACTACATGACGCAGGTCACGGCGGGGAGTCACCGCGCGGAATTTCGGTCCCCGCCGCGCGAATCGGACGCCGCTTTGCGGGCCAGTGCTCCTCATGTTGAGCGCGCTCACCTCGACAAGGAGTCGGCCCATGTTGAATACAAGGCTCTGCCTCGTGGCGCTTGCGTCACTGGCAGGAACGATCGCATGCTCGGATCACCCCTCCGTAACAACCGGGCCGCGGCCGCCCCAAGCCGCTGTCAGTCCCCCGGCGGTCGCGGCGCGCGCTGAGGCACTGGCGCGGCGGCTCGCTCTCGCCCTCCGGAGCCCCGCGTTCCGGGCCTACCTGAAGGCCCGGCTCGATGGGTCGCCCTTCCGCGAGCACAAGCTCCACTTTCAGCGATTCCTCGCTGATCAGGACCGGCACGCATTCCGGGAGCTCGCCCGCCAAAGCGGCGCGAGCGCCGGAGACGTGGAGCGGGACGTCGCGGCGGCGATCCCCCTGGAACTGTATTTCCCCGTGCAGGCTCACCGCAGCGTCTGGGCGGGGAGCTCGAACGTGCTCGTCGCCACCGCGATCGCGGACCACGAGGCGCCCGTAGCCTTCGACCCGCAGGGCAACCGCATGGTCCTGAGTGCGGATCGCCCTCCGCCCACTCCGGTCCTGGCGCTCGTCCCCATGGAGACGGACTTCACGGCGCCGCCCCCGCGGCCGTCGCCGCTCGTGGAATGCTTCGGGTGCGGGGGCGGCGGTTGGGGTGGGAGCGTGGCGCCGCCGCCCGTCACACCCGGTCTGTACATGACCCGCGCTCATTTCGTGCAGACATTCGAGGGCTGGTTGAAAGGGAGCCCCGAGTTCGAGGTCCACATCCTCGGCCAGAAGGGGCAAACGGACTCCCTGACCGATTATCAGTGCGCCGGCGAGCACCAGAGCGTGCCGTACAACTTCGACCAGAACGACCCCGACTGGAGCGGCAGCGTGCTGCTATTCAGCAAGGCCCAGCTCGACGGTTACAACACCGGCCATCCCGGGCAGAACGTGCGCGTGTTCTTCGCGGAGGACGACGACACCCCCTGCCAGATCAAGACCGGCAACGGCGCCATGCAGAACACGCTGACGTCGGTCGACGCCGGAAATCAGGCGCTCACCGCGGGAAAAGACACGACGGGCGACACGATGCAGAGGCTGTGGAAGTTTGCCAGGGCGTTCCTGAGGTTGATCGAGGAGGCAGCCTCGCTCGTCAACACGAACGATGAGCTGGTCGGAAACGCGGTCCAGGATAGCATCGCGGTCGAGTTTCACGAGGGATTCAACTGGATCGTGAAAGGCGAGGGCAACGTCACCAACGGCTGGGTGAAGCTCGAGATGCGGTGAAGTCGACACCCCACCTCCACGAAAGGAGCGAAGCGATGACCCGGCATCGCGCACTGGCGCTGTGTTTCCTGGCTGCGTGCGTCCCACCCCCGCGCGCAGCCGCGCAGTGGAGCGTGGGCCTGGACCTGGGCGCCTCGCACTACACGGGCGCCTCCCTCGACACCAGCGCCGGGGGCGTCGCGGCCTCCCTGCGTCCTCAGCATCCCGCGGTTCTTGCCCTGCGGCTCGAGCACGCGGCGGCCCGGGTGCGGGTCGGCCTGGGAGTGCTCTACGCCGGTGCGGGGTTGGTCGCGGAGAACGGCACGTACGCGGCGGTCCAGAAGGGCTTCTTCTCCCTGCTCGAGCTCGCGCCGGAAGGATCGATCCGGCTGGCGCAGACCGGCGCAGGCACCGAGGTCCGCCTGCACGCGGGACCGCTCGTGGATTTCTGGGCGGTCGAGGATGGCGACAACCGCACGCGTGCCGGCGGGCACGCTGCGCTGTCCG